>JAKZVK010000331.1:0-3431 GCA_047516085.1 Bryobacterales bacterium | reverse complement strand
TCGGCACTGTCGAGCATGAACGGGTCGATGACCACCTTCCACTTGAGTTTGGCCATCGCCTCGAACAACCGCGGCACGTCGGGACCAGCAAGCAACGGGTTGAACCCGAGCGCCACGAAGCCTTCGAGACGCCCTTGATGGCCGCCGCCAAGCACGCCCTTCGTCGCGAGGCTGGTCAGAAACACCGACTGGTAGCCCGTCTCACCAAACCACAGCCATTCGGTATAGATGTTCGCGAACGACGGCAACAACACCATCAGCGACAGCAGAGCGATCAGGACGAGGACAAATCTGCGTGACATAGAGTGTGCCGATGCGTGTTCGAGCAGGCCTCGCGATCTCTGCCCTTTTCGTGCGATGCGCCCGACGACGCTCACCGATGCAGTGTCGATGTTACAGACAGGCCCCTCGGGAGACACGTGGATTGTGTCTACGTGTTCTTAAACATTTATCTGTGTTTTCAATGACGCACCGCAAGCGGTACAAAGAAATGGCAATCGAAAGAGCGGGGTGGGCCGAATCGATGCGTGAGCGGAGTCATGGAAGGGGAGGGATCGCGATGATCACGTCGCGTTGGCCGCAGCAGAGTGACGTGGTGATCACTCAGGCTGTGGACGGGTTCTGGACACATCGAGCGCTGGATGGCAGTCACACTCCGAGCAGGGTGCACACGTTGGCTGCGGCCGTCGCCAGCGGAGGGTTGATCGCCGACCGTGATCACGTGGACCTGTGGCTCTGGGAAGCCAACCGGCAGTTTCGGGTACTCGTCAACTGCCGACGAGTCCGCGAGCATGACCGTATTGTTCACCGCATCCCCGCTGGGGCTAGTTGGCGGAGCAACGCGTTGGAGGAATGAAATATGAGCTCAAGTGAGATGGCGAAACGTGTATCGCACAGGAGCGTCCGGCTGCGTGCCGACGTCGTCGAAGAAGCGTCCCAAAAATTGCGGGGGCTTTCTTACAGCACCCTCTGTGACGTCGAGGACAGGTCCTACACAGGAATCGTGGTCGTGCGAGACGGGAAGAAGCATCGGCTCCGGGTTCGAGTGCAGAGAAACCGGGCCCACTCCAAGGACGTTCAGGTCACGGTGACGCTCCCGGCAGGTGGTCGATCGCAACCCGAGCTCGTTCAGCGCTTCGTCAAGAAGCCTTAGGAATAGTGTCGTCGCAAGGGCGACCAACGGCAGGCGCGTAGCCACGTGTGGACCGGTTCTCGTGCCAACCGATACGAGCGAGAGGTCCGTGGTTGCGCTCGACTACGGGCGGCCCCTTGCTGAGCGGCGCCTGAGGATTCCTCCCCACATTGGATGGACTGCAAGGGCATACCGTTAGCTGATGGCCGACCTCGACAGCTTGGTGACCGTCTGGCCGTTGCCGGCGCTAGTGGCAACGATCATTGCCACCATTGTCACCCTCACAAGAGGGGCGGACAGGCTCGTCGCGAATGCCGTGGACCTCTCGTTCCGGTGGGGCGTTCCACGGATCGTAGTCGGTGTGACGATCGTCAGTCTTGGCACGACGGCACCTGAAGCAGTCGTGTCCGGCCTGGCGGCGTTTCAGGGGCAGTCGGGCATGGCGCTTGGGAACGCCGTGGGGTCGATCATCTGCGACACCGGGCTGATCCTGGGGATCGGGTGCCTCATTGCGCCTCTCCCCTTCGACCCACTCGTTGTCAAGCGCCAAGGGTGGGTTCAGTTCGCGTGCGGCGTCCTGCTTGTCATCGCGTGTCTGCCATGGGCAAGTCCACTCGCGGCCTTCACGACGGGTGGCAGCTTACCGCAGACGGTGGGCTGGATCTTTCTTGGCCTCCTCATGCTCTACATGGCATGGTCCGTGAGCTTGGCGAGACAGGCACTGGCGGGCGAGGAAACGCCGGTAGATGCCGCTCGTGTCGGTCTGGCGCGGTCCGTGTTGGGGCTGGTCGCCACGCTGTCGATCGTCGTCATTGCGT
Source organism: Bryobacterales bacterium (assembly GCA_047516085.1). Lineage (GTDB taxonomy): Bacteria > Acidobacteriota > Terriglobia > Bryobacterales > UBA6623 > JAKZVK01. Next base: position 1,481 of record JAKZVK010000331.1, on the reverse strand, counting down.
CGTCACTCCTCATCACGGCCGCGGCAGAGATTGCACGTAGATTCAGCGTGCCACCCAGCATTGTTGCCGCGACGTTGGTGGCGTTTGGGACATCGCTCCCAGAACTGGTCGTGGTTGTGACGGCAACGGTCAAGGGACACGGTGAGTTGGCCATCGGCAATGTGATTGGAGCCGATATCCTCAACGTGCTGTTCGTTGCGGGCGCGGCGGCCGCGATGACGCCCGGTGGGCTCGCCGTGGATACCTCGTTCTTCTATATACAGTTCCCGGCGATGCTCTTCATTTTGATCGTTTTCAGGCTCGGCATCTGGACGGCAGCGGGCGCTACCTTCCGCCGCCCGTTCGGGTTTGTTCTCTTGGGCACGTACGGATTCGTCACGGTGACTAGTTATCTCGTCGCCGGAGTGGCACCCAGCCCTTAACTCAAATCAGGTAAGCCACCGCCTCTGGCGGTGAGACGCGCAGCGGTTCGACCGTGGTAGGGGTTGGGCGATGAATATGAGACGGTCTCCAAACATGAACTCCCCAGTCAGAAAGGAGACCGTCATGCGAGAGTGACAGAGCCAATCCCACGTCCGATGGTATTGCAGATATCACGTGGTGTGGGTGCCGAAGTATCGAAAACGAGCGATCTTCGGCGAGATGCGACGTGGGGTTGGGAGTATCGTCCGGGAGCTGTGTCAGCGGCACGGCGTGGAGTTGGTGGAGGGGCACGCGCTGTCGGATCATGTGCATGTCCTGTTAGGCATTCCACCGAAGTTGAGTGTCGCGAACACGGTGGGGTTCTTGAAAGCGAAGTCGGCGATCCGCATTCATCGGGCCGAAGGCGATCCGCCGCCGGTCCCGTCCGGAGAGCACCGGATAGCGGTTCACGTCGCCGGTCCACACCCCGGCGACCCCACGCATCGGAGGACGCGTCACGCCCGGTATCCATGTGACGGTCGGCACGGCCACGCCGATACGGAACGCCGGGGACGACACGCGCCCCGCCGCGCGCAGCGCCTCGCGGTCAATGACCGGCCCGATGCCGGTCGAGCGCGATCTCGCGCCCGTCGGCGCGCCGGCAGGTGATGACCCCGAGCAGTTGCTCGGCGGACTGGCCGGGGCCGCACAGGCTCTTGACGATGCGTGCGGCCTCGCGGTTGAGCGAGACCATGGCGCCGGTCCGCGCCTCGAAAACGACGACGCCGACCGGTGAGGTCTCGATCAGCGCCTCGAGTACATCATCGAGTGGCCGACGCGCGGATGGCTCCCCACCGAGGCCGACAACGTGCAGCGGTTTGAGAGATTCGCATCGACCGGGGAACCTTCCCGTACCGTATCTACGGACGGGCGGGCGGGCGGTCGAGGCCCCCCCACGAACGAGACCAGCTCATCGACTCGGCCAGAGGCGCGGCGTCGCAGAGAGCATGCCTAACAAATGGACACCGATGCTCACCTGGACCCAGATTGAATCGGCGGCGGTGGCGGCCGGCTGGAAG
>JAKZVK010000330.1:0-4833 GCA_047516085.1 Bryobacterales bacterium | reverse complement strand
CAAGAGTGACGGCAGCCCGACGGAAGCCGGCATGTACCGGGATGCCGACGCCGCCTACCAGTACCTGCTCGATCAGGGGTACGAGGCCAACCGAATTGTGGTCCACGGCGAGTCGCTGGGGACGGCGGCGGCGGTCGACCTAGCCTCGCGAAAGTCGTGCGCCGGCGTCGTGCTGGAGGCGCCCTTTCCCTCCGCCCGGGCCGTGGCTCGAACGGTACTGCCCGTGATCGGCCCGTTGTTGGTTTCGGGGCTTGAGACCGGGCGCAAGATCAAACAGGTCAAGGCGCCCGTCCTGATAATCCATGGTGATCGAGACGAGGTGATCGCCTATGATCTTGGCCGTGAAGTGTTCGAGGCGGCCAACGACCCCAAGGAGTTCTGGACGCTTGAAGGGTCCGGCCACAACAACATCGTTCAGGTGGGAGGACGGCGATACGTCGAGAAGCTGAGAGCTTTCTATGCCGGCCTCCGCGCCGCGGGTGCGGGCGACGGCTGATTGGACCGCCTGTTTGCTAGCTATTTTCCGGCGCAAAAAGCGATGCGCTTCACTTCGGGGACTGTCACCATTTTTCGCGCGCCCATGGAATCAACCGCTTGCCGAGATCCTTCGTCCGCGAAAATTGGCTGACTGTCCCCAGGAGCACGGCTCCTGCCCTTTTTGCGCCGGAAAGTAGCTAGCCCCGACCGTGCAGCAAGGCCTGTTCGCGGGAGCTAGAGAATGCGGAAGGTGATCTCGAGGTTGGCCTGTACGGCGACGGCACTGTTTCCCCTACGTCCAGGCTCGAAACGCCAGCTTCGGACGGCCTTGACCGCCTTCTCATCAAGCCCCAGCCCCAGACTGCGCACGAGCTTAAAGTTGCCCGCGCTACCCTCGGGCGTGATCACGGCCTGCAGGACGACCGAGCCCTCATGCCGCGCAATGCGGGCCTCCTCGCTGTACTCGGGCTCGGTACGTTCCTTCAGCCTCGGCGGAATGACCCCGTCGCCCAAACGATACACTTCCGCCGGCGGCTGGTCGTTGTACGCCTCGGCAACCCATTGCGAGCGAACGATCCGCGCACGGTCCTGCAAGGGCCTTGCCTCTTCGGCGCGATTCATTTTGAAGAGGAGCCTCGAAAAATGCTCCAGTGTCACAACGGTGTCTAGATGGTCTCGCCCTAGTGCCTTCTCGCGGATGTCGAGGGCATGCGTGTAGTAGACCTCGGCCTTGTCGTAGCGCGACTCGTTCTCATACAGGATCGCCAGGTTATTGATGCTCTCGGCGACTGCGGCGTGCTTGCGCCCGAAGACCTTGACCCGAATCGCAAAAGCCTGCTTGTAGCGCTCTTCGGCGTGCCAGTACTTTCGCCGGGCATGAAAATAACGGCCCACTTCGTTCACATACTCGGCGAACTCGCCCGACGCGGAACCGTGAGTCGCCTCCGCAATCTTGAGCGCGTCCGCATAGAGACCCTCTGGCTTGGCAAAGTCGCCCTGCGACCGATAGGCCCTCGCTAGACGTACCAGCGTTTCCGTCTGGCGCGCGTCACCCGGCGGCAGTGCCCGCGCCAATTCACGCGCTTGCTGGAAGCGCTCGATCGCAGACTCGACATCGCCCGCGGCGAGAGCCTGGTCCCCGCCCGCAATGGCGGCTGCCCACTGCTCCTCGTTTGCCGTGGCCGCGAAGACGCACAACACCCCAAGCGCCGCACACGTAACGACGACCGGCAAACCGGACCTGAACCACAGTCGAGTCAGAACGAAAATACCAAGCCCGTTACGGTGCATGCTTCGTCCGCCTCACGGGCGACCAACCCCTGAATCACTCCAGTCTAACAAGCGTAATGGTGGGGTTTCGTGCGGGGGACTACCGAACCCCGCCCAGGCGAGGACGGCTGCTACGGCTTCGTCGCGATCACGATCGGTGAGTGCAGCCCGATCTCGGCCCTCTCGACATTCGTGAAGCCCGCTTCCTCGAGCCAGCCCCGATACTCGGCGAAAGTGTAGGTGCCGCCTTTCTCGGTCATCAAGAGCATGGTCAGGGCGAAGAGCAGGGGGAATGGCGGGCCGGTGCGCTGGTCGTCGGGAATCATGTCGACGACGACAATGCGGCCCGCCGGCTTGAGCGCCGCGTGCAGCCGCCGGAACAAGCTGCGGGACGACTCGACGCCTTCCGAGTGGACGATGTTGCCGAGCAAGGCCAGGTCGAACCGCTCCTCCCCGAACTCGACTGTCTTCAGGTCGCCCGACAGATAGTCGTAGCGGTCCGCAACGCCGTGCCGTTCGGCGTACTTGCGGGTGAGGTCAAACAGCGCTGGAAAATCCTGGGCGGTGATGTGCGCTTCCGGGTCCGCCTCGGCGACAGCGATGCCCCACACGCTGGTACCACAACCCACGTCGACGACGCGCATCCCCTTGTGACTGGTTCCCGCCCCCAAGACCTTGGCAGCGGCCTGGGCCCTCGGGTAGTGGACAACGTGCAGCCCCCGGACAAGGCCCGGGAAGAACTCCTCCGCCAAGGACTCGGTTTCAACCTGCTGCACGCCGATGCCGGAACGGACTACCTCGGTCAACCGGTCCCAGCTCGCGGCCGCCTGCGCGCTTCCCAGCGTTTGCCCCATGAAATCGCGGCTCGAAGGAAGCAGCAGCTCACGGGCGGGCGGCGTGAGTTCATAGCGGTCGCCGGTCTTGCTCAACAGTTGGAAGGTGGCCAAGACGTCCAAGATCATGCGGACGCCGCGCTCACTGGCTCCGACGGCGCGGGCGACGTCAGCCGCCGTGCGGGCCCCGTCCGCCAGGGGCGAATAGACGTCTAACTCGAGCGACGTCATCAGCGCACGCGTGCTGGTGTGAGCGAAGCTCAACTGCATCAGCATCTCGGCGGGCGTGGGTTGCGGTTGTTGCGCAGACACGATCGGTCTCCTCCTAGCCTCTTTAATCGAAGCTCTTGAGTCGCTCCACCGTCGCTCGGTCCAGTCGCCGGATCACTTCCGTGACCAGGTCGACCGCGCGGTCGAAATCGTCCCGGTGGAGAACACCATTGTGGTTATGCAGATAGCGCGTCGGCACGGTGATGTTGATCGACGGTGTGCCGCCGTAGACGCGCTGCATCTCGGCGCCGTCCTCCCCGTAGCCCGAGAGAACCTCGAATTGTAAAGGTATGCCTACGTCCTTGGCTACGTCGGCAACGAAGTCGCGCAGCTTGAGGTTGGGCAGCATAGAGCTGTCATGCAGAAAGATGCCCGGACCGGCCCGCAGCCGCTCCTGGGCCTGATCGAGGGTAATGCCCGGGTAGTCGGCCGCCACGCCGACCTCGATGCTTAGGCCGATGTCGGGTTTGACGATGTAGCTGCTAGTATGCGCGCCCCGCAGCCCGATCTCCTCTTGCACCGTCGCGACGGCAAAGACGGTATTCGGCGGCCGGCGCCGCTTGAGGCGCTTGAGGACCTCGATCTCGACGGCCAGGCCAATGCGGTCGTCCCAGGCTTTGCCCACGTAGAGCTTCGGGTCGTTGAGCTTCATGAATTGGCTGTCGGGCGCGATGGGGTCGCCGGGGCGGATACCCAGCCGCTGCTCGGCGTCGTGTTTGTCGACAGCGCCCACGTCGATGAAGATGCGGTCGCGGTCGTGGAGATGGGGCCGCTCGTCGCTGGGGGTCACGTGAGGGGTCTTGAGTCCGGTGATACCGCGCACGGGGCCGTTGCGAGTCAAAATCACGTAGCGCTGGTTGATAAGCCCCTGGTCGAGCCAACCGCCGACGGTCTGGAAGGTCAGGTACCCGTCGGGCCGGATTCGCCGGACGATCATGCCGACCTCATCCATGTGGGCGGTCATCATGACCCGGGGGCCGTCTGCGTCGCCATCAAGCCGCGCGATCAGCGACCCCAGCCCGTCCGTTTGCAGATGGTCGGCCAGCGGCTCGAACTCCCGGCGAACGATCTTGCGCACGGGCCCCTCGAAACCGCTGGGACCGTGCGCGTTTGTCAGTTCCGCGAGTAGCTGCTCGACCGGGTCCAACGTGTCGGTCTGTGGGGATGCGGGCCACGCCAGGGTCAACACCAACAGCAGCCCAGGGATCATTTTCATATCATGTGCCTCCGGGAAAACTCCGGGAAGAGCAGCGCCCGACCGAGTCATCGAACCGAGCGCCGAACCCGGCGTGCATTGTAGCGCAGACGACGACCGCCCACCCCCGTCTGTCTGGGCCCTCTGGGGCCTAGTGCGGCATCACATGGGCGGGTGGGGACTTAATCGTGTGTTTCGCAAATACGGTTACGTCTCGGGTTTGCCATGTAGGGGCGGGGCCCCCGTGCCCGCCCGCCCAGCATGGCGGCGGTTGCCCCACTCAGATCCATGGCCGTACTTATGAGACGGCGTACTCGGTGGACTGACACGCTTAACTCCCTGCCGCGCCGTGGTAAACTTGAAGTGTAGCGACGTAAAGGAACACCACCATGAAAGCCGGAATTCACCCCGACTACCACACCGTCAAGGTCACCTGTGCCTGTGGCGACTCGTTCGAGACCCGCTCGACGCACAAGGGCGACATTCACATCGAAATCTGCTCTGACTGCCACCCGTTCTTCACGGGCAAGCAGAAGTTCATCGATACCGCGGGCCGCGTCGAGCGCTTCCGCCGCAAGCAAGCGAAGACGCAAGCCCTCCAGAACTAGCCGGCTGCACGTCGGCACTGCTGTCCACAATGTAGGGGCCCGGCATGCTGTAGAGTTCCATGACATCGTTTCCACTTGCGTTCGCCTGCTGTTGGCCCAGAAAAGGCGAAAGTGTTGAAGGGATGGGGCTTACTAAGCGATCGACCGGCGAGACGCAGGGCCAGCGACACACGGCATAGTG
>JAKZVK010000329.1:0-15807 GCA_047516085.1 Bryobacterales bacterium | reverse complement strand
CAAGCGACGGTCAAAAACGACCCGAAGGCACCCCGGTTTCGATTCACCCATCGGGTGTGCCATATCCGCCGCTCCATGCATGCTACAACTTCATGATTCTTATAGCAGAATCGCCTTCTCGCCGCACTGAATATCGACGCTGCTTGGGAAATGCGGGTTCAGATAGTCAGCGACTTAATTGATGGTAATGATATCAGCTTGCATACTTTCCTGCAGCAATGGCTCAGCGTGAGAAAATACAGGTTAATTCGGAAAATTTCGACGGGCGAGCATCGATTTCTCCACACTCGGTTGCGTAGTGCGCGGAGGGGGCGGCAATTCCGCTGACTTGCAAACTGCCGACCAAGGCGTAGAGAGCGCTATTTTTCTGAAAATTTGCGAAGCGGGTAAACGACCGCACGTGTTTGGCCGGACTTTTTGCCCGGAACTCGTGCACAACTTGGAGTGGTGGCCCGAGAGGTGGCGGCGGAACAGCGCGGCCGGCTAGCCGACGCCCGACATCACGACCATGTAGATTGGGAGCGGACTGGCTTTATGGGGCCGGCCTTTGACTATCCGTTGCAAATTCACACGGTCGGATCGACGCACGTGGTTTGTCATGGACCGCGATTTGGGCAGGCAGGCGGCTCGTCGACACACGCGGGTGCGGCGGCCCAAATCGACCACCATGCACGCTCCACAGTTTCGTGGACGAATGATTGAACGTGGCGCGCGCCGACGACATGGCCCCCGATTTGCGCCGGCACCACCACCCATGGGCCTCGTATCACCCGGCAAGGTTTTCCCCGTGCCGAGCGATGCTGGATCAGTGATGTCCGACCTTCGAGAGCCTCGGAGGCCATCACAATGTGATTTGGCTTCGACCCGATTGACATCGTAAGGGGCTTGATTGGTCTCGCACGCCGCGATGTCACCGAGTCCCTGGTATGGCTCCGTTCGTACCGACACAACCCATACCGAGTCTCCTTCCCTAGACGCCATTCCCCGTCAGTTGGGCGATGGGACAGGGACGATTTGCGCACCCTTTCTGGTCATATCGGATCGCGACCGGATCATCGGATGTCACCGGTTCCTCAGTTCCCGGCTACAGCATCGTTTTTACTACGTTTTCACCGACCCAAGGGACTGGTTCGCCGACACCGCGATACCCAAGCTACTGCTACCTATTTGCTACCTGATAAATTTTGATCTCTTGGATTATTCACATAACCCATTGATATAATTGGTGGTGGAGCCAGTCTGGAGCGAACCCGTCTCCGGCCAAATTCCCTGATAACCCCCGATTTACAGGGAAATAATGCAAAATAACAGGGAATGTGCGCCGGGGGGCTACGAATTATCGCATGTTGTCAGTCGGTTACGGGCGAATTCCCTAAACCTCGGAACAGGGAATTCAAATCTTATATCAGGGAATTTATTCGACGTATCAGGGAATTGCTGCAGGTTCAAATCCCGGGCTCGCATCAACCTATACCGAACTTCGCTGATTTGGCAGAAACGTGGGGCTAGTGAGCAACGCGCGTGCCGATGATCGGTGCCGCAGCCGAGCGTAACGGTGATGGAGCCCGCCGACCCGGGGGAACGCGACGATCTTTCGGGCGCCGCCGGGCTCAACCGATCGCTGTCCCTCCCAGAAACTCAATCTGGGCGCTGATCACACGGATCTTCTGCCCTCGCGTGGGCTGGGGCGAGCAGATTCAGATTTTGGGAGGGACAGGCTGGTCACATCAGTATCCACGCTCTATGTCGACAACGTGACGAAGTTCTGCCCCCGATTGCCAGCGCACAAGATTGTCAGCGAAGACTTCGAACGCTCTCTCCACATAGCGTGCAGGACTGCCTGCGATGTGGGGGGTAACAATGACGTTCTGCATCGACCACAAAGGGCTGTCTTGCGGAAGCGGCTCGATCTCAAATACATCAAGTGCGGCGCCAGAGATCCGCCCCTCCTGCAACGCCGCGACGAGAGCCTTCTCATCGATTATTCGTCCTCGAGCAATATTGATAAGAAATGCGGTTGGTCTCATCAAGGAAAGTTGCCGAACACCGATCATTCGGCGTGTTTCCGAGGTTTCCGGCACTGCCAAAACAACGACGTCGCATTCCGGAAGAAAGCAGTCCAATTCCGCCGGCGCAAAGACCTCCTCGACCCATTCGACCGCACTCGGATGACGCTTGAGACCAAGAACGCGAAGTCCGGAGTTTGCCGCACGCATCGCAACAACACGACCAATACTTCCGAGGCCAATTACGCCAAGAGTCAGTTCTGAAATTGGCGCCACGTATTTTGATTGCCACAATTGTGACTCTTGGTCGCGAAGAATTTCTGGAAAACCCCAATGCAACATCAAGACCGTACCAAGTACGTAGTCTGCGACGTTATCGCCGTGGATGCCTCGCGAATTCGTCACGATGATCTCTTCGAGGTTGCCGATTTCGGACATGAGAAATTCAACGCCGGCGCTGGTGCAATGGAACCATTTAAGTCGTGTGGCGTCGGCCAAGACATCGACCGGAAATGTAACGCCAAGCAATATTTCGTAGTCGGGCAGATGACGGCGGAATTCACCTTCGTCACTGGTTGCCACTGGCTCGACACCCGGAAAGCGTTCCCGCAACAGCCGTGCGTACGTGGCTGCTTCAGGATGGTAAATGAGTATCTTTGGAAGCGGTGTCATTGCGGTAGAGGTTTGTCCGGAATGTGAAATTCGTATCTTCGGATTTGCTAAATTTCCTGTTGCACTGCAAGGCTGGCCAGCTATGGCCGACAAGGCGTGGATCGGAGTGGATTGCGGCACCGATAGTCCGAACCAGGCTAGATCGGCATGTCTTCGAGCACCGTCACGCGATGCATAGTACGGCGGGCGCTTGGATCGAAGGCGTCGCGGCCATGGATCATGCAGCGGTTGTCCCAAATCACGAGATCGCCGACCCGCCATTCATGCTCGACCGTGTGCTCGGGGCGGCTCATATGCTCCCAAAGCTGGTCTAACAGCGCCTCGCTTTCCTCGACCGGCAGGCCAAGAATGTAGCCGTACCGTCGGCGCCCCAGATATAGGGCCTTTCGGCCGGTGGCGGGGTGGGTCCTCACCACGGGATGCCTGGCGCCGGCGCCCTCGGACGCATCCGTAACCGGTTCGTAGCCTGGCCGCAGTTGGCCACCGCTGAGATACGCGACGGCGTGAATGGCGGATCGACCCTCCACCTTTCGCCGCAGCGCCGCGGGCAGCGTCTCGTAGGCCGCATACATGTTCGCGAACTTCGTGCGGCTGACAGCGCCCGAAATCTCGTGAGCGTGCAGTATGCTGAGCCAAGCTGGCACCTCGTACATCGACATATCGGTGTGCCATGCCGAAACGCCGGCCCCGAGACTGCCGATCGGTACGCCCGCTTCCACCACGTTGGAAATAATTTCGATCTCGACGTGGTCTTCGCTGGCCTGTCGGTCGTACTCGTTGGGCTCGACGATATGCAAACCGCCGAAACGAGAGCCAAATGCAATCAGCGCTTTATCGTCGAGGCGCTGCCCGCGCAGCACGACAAAGATATGTTCGGCGATCGCACCAAGGATGAGGTCCTTTACTTCATCCGGCATCTCGTTGGCGACATCGAGACCGTAAATTTCAGCGCCGAGTGCCGCACCCGACGGGATTACCTCGATCGTTGGCTTGGCGCATGTGGTTATGGGCACGCGAACCTCCTTTCCTGGGTATGGTACACGGGTCGAGTTCACATGTTGACTGGAAGCTCGAGCAGTAACTTGCTCAACGCCTCGTGGCCGTCGTCGGTGATGACCACGGTAAGGCCGAGAGATATCGCGTAGCCTGCGTCAGCGTCGGCGAGCATCGCGTCGAGAAAGAACACCATGCCCGGCGCGGCGATCAGCGGGTTGCCGGAATAGATCATCGGCGGCACGTCCATCCACGTCGGCCGGAATGTCGCGCCGAGTGCATAGCCGCAGGCGGCATATCGATTGACTACGTGGCCGGCCCGGTCGAACACCCGCCGGTGGGCGTCGTCGATCAAGCCGATCGGTTGGCCCGGCGCGGCGGCCTCGGTCATCGCCGTGATCGCGTCCTTGACCAGCGCAAACATGTCGTGCTGCAGCGGCGAGGCCTCGCCGACCACCGCAGTGCGCTCGATGCAGGCAGTGTATCGGTGATAGGACGTCGCAAACTCGATGGTGACCTGGTCACACTCCTCGATGGTGTGCGGGCCGGCGACGCTGCGGCCGTAGAGCGCGCGGCGGCCCGAGTTGACCAACGGCCCGCCGGGCGGCACGTCGCCGCCGCCGCGTAGCATGGCGTCGAGACCCGCCGCGCAGATCGCGGTGTCGAGCGTGCCGGGACGTGATGCATCGATCATCGCGACAAGGGCATCGTCGGCGAGCCGCGCCGCGCCGCGTACGTAGTCGAGCTCGGCGGGCGACTTCACCAGACGTAGCCCGCGCACGATATCGGAGGCGTCCTCGAGCGCGCACCAGCCGTCGAGCGCCTGGCGCACCTTGTCGTGGGATGCGCCGGTTAGACCAAAGGTATTGAGTTCGATACCAACCCGCGCGTCCTTGAGACCCTTCTCCGCGAGGATATCGCGCAAGTCGAGTGCTGGATCGACGCCTTCGGCATCATACCAAACACGCACGTCGGGAATGATCGAGGTCTCATGCGCTTGCTGCACGTCGGGACGTCGCGTGAGCAGCGTGATCGGCTGGTCATCGGCGGTGAGCACGGCGCACTGAAAAAAGACATAGCCCGCCGTGTCGTAACCGGTGAGATAGAAGTGGCTCTCCTGAGCGAAAATGAGCAATGCGTCGAGGCCACGTGCACTCAACGATTGTCGCGCCCTAGCGATCCGGTTCTCGTGCTCTTCGCGCGTAAAATGCAGCTCCGCCATCGAGGGTCCTCCAGTACACGGCCCCTGTTAAACTGGACGCTCGCCTACCACCGTGACGCGCCGCAAGCGGCGGCGCAGGCCTGGGTCAAACGACGCGCGGCTGTGCGCGCAGCACCGGTTGTCCCACATCACCACGTCGCCGTTCCGCCAGGCGTGCTCCCAAACGAATTCCGGCCGGACCATGTGCGACCACAACTCATCCAACAACCGGTCACTCGCCGCCACCGGCAGTCCAAGCACGTAACCATATCCCTTGCGACCCAGGTACAGCGCCTTTCGGCCCGTCTCGGCATGCGTTCGCACAATTGGATGCCGTGCGCCTGGACCCTTGGATTTGTCGATTACCGGCTCGAAGCCGGCTCGCAATTCGCCCATCGCCGTGTAGGCGAAATCATGGATCGTATGACGGCCCTCGATCTGCTGTCGCAATAACTCTGGCAGCGCCTCGTGAGCGTCGTAAAGGTTAGTGAAGCGCGTTTGGCCAATGCCCGACGGTACATCTTCGGCATAGAGGATCGAGGCCGAGGCCGGCCGGTCGAACATCGACATGTCGGTGTGCCACGTGCATTCGTCCGAGTCGCGCGCACCGGCGGGTACGCCGTCTTCCAGTTGATTGGAGATTATCTCGATCTCCGGCGCGGTGCCCACCGGTTTACCGCCGTGCGCCAGGCCTTCGGTCTGGTGCAATGGACCGAATTGGCCGCCAAAGGTTATCAGCTCATCATCGGTGAGATGCTGATCACGAAACAGGAGAACGACGTGTCGGCGCCACGCCGCCTTGATCGCCATGAGTACGCCGGATTCGAGTGGCGATGCGAGGTCGACGCCATTCACCTCGGCGCCCAATGCCTCCCCGCTCGGCGTCACCGAGATGGACGTGTCGTGGGTTTGTGCAGGTTCCATCGTCATTCGGGAATCTCGCCCTTAACCGTAATTCTGTGCAGGAGCCGCTGCGCGTTGGGATTGAACGCGTTGCGGGCGTGCGCGACGCATCGATTATCCCACATCACCACATCACCGACGCGCCATTCATGCTCCCAGACGAATTCCGGCTCCGTCATATGCGCCCACAATTCGTCAATCACCCGGTCGCTCTCCGCGACGGGCAAGCCAACGATGTAGCCGTTGCCCATGCGACCGAGGTACAGCGCCTTTCGACCGGTGACCGGGTGCGTGCGTACGATCGGATGACGTGCGCCGGGGCCCTGCGATTTGTCCGTCACATTTTCGTATCCGGGACGCACGCCGCCGGTCGCAAGATAAGCCACGTCGTGAATTGAGCGACGACCCTCGACTGTCATGCGCAAGTCCTCGGGCAGCGTCTCATATGCGCGGTACAGGTTGGTGAACCGCGTATTCCCACCACTATCCGGGATTTCTTCAGCGTAGAGCATGGTCGCCGAAGCGGGGATATCGAACATCGACATGTCGGTGTGCCAGGTTGCTTCGTCGGCGCCCAGCGCACCGATCGGCCGCCCGTCCCTGACAATGTTGGAGATCAGCTCTACAGGGTCGGGGAGCTCCTTCGGCTTGCCGCCATATTCGAAGCCACTCGCGGAATGCAGGTCGCCGAAACGACGGCCGAATGCGACAATGTCGTCGTCCGTGAGACGCTGGTCGCGGATCAGCACGACCAGATGATCGTACCAAGCTGTTTCGATTGTTCGGAACGTCGCTTCCGACAGTTCCTTCGACAGGTCAACGCCCCGGATTTCCGCGCCGAGAGACCCGCCTGTCGGCGCCACCTCGACCCGAGCGTCACGATGAGCGCTTTTTGTCATCATACCAACTCCTAAGTTCGACGAATTGCCATGATCGGCGCAAGCCGGCGGCCAATCGCGGTAATCGCCGCAATACGACACATCGTCATCGCAGCAGGCCTCCGACTGGGCCGTCCGCCCGGTTGCGCGACCGGCGCCACAACACTTCGGCGAAGAACATCAACAGCAACGAGAGCGCGATCAGGAGCGCAGCGACCGCCGCAATCGTGGGATCGATTTCCTCGCGGATGCCATCCCACATGCGTTTCGGAAGGGTCGTCGCGCTGGTCCCGGCTATGAAAATTGCTATCACGACCTCGTCAAACGAAGCGAGAAATGCGAAGAAGGATGCCGTCAGCACGGCAGGTCGAATGAGTGGTAACGTCACTTTGACGAACGCCTTGAGCTTCGACGCGCCGAGTGTCCAGGCGGCCTGTTCGAGCGACTGGTCAATCCGCTCCAAGGCTGCCGAGACGACAACGATCACGTAAGGTACCGCGAGCACCGTATGGGCGAGAACCAGCGCCGTGCGGGTGCCGATCAGACCGTACCTTGCAAACAGATAGTACAGCGCGACTGCGAGGATGATCGTGGGGACGATAATCGGCGAGAGCAACAGGCCGACGACCAGACGCTTACCCGGAAAATCGCTTCGGACTATGGCGACAGCGGCGAGGGTACCGATCAACGTCGCCAGCACCATCGTTATCCCGGCGACTTGGAAGCTCGTGATCGTCGGCCGTGTCCAGTCTTCACGGCTGAAGTATGTTTCAAACCAACGCAGCGAATAGTCAGGCGGCGGAAACTGCAAGAAACTGGCGTCGCTAAACGACAGCGGGAAGATAATCGAGATCGGGAAGTCCATGGCGAAGAGAGTTGTCCAGGCCAGGATGGCCACCAGGGACGGTCGCCACAAAGGTCGACGCGCGAAACGAAGCGTCTGATCGCGGCCGATGCCGTCAAAGCGTAGGGCGCGTTGGAGCCAACTGATTGCGCGGCCTATGAGGCCACCCAATCGCATCGACCACACGAGCACACTACCGACCAGTGCGGACCCACCTGGCCCCGTCGAAAGCAAGCGGTTGTAGACGACAACCAAGGCGAGCGTGGCGACGAGGAGAATGATCGACATGGCGCAGGCGAGCGGCCAGTTGAACAGGCGGGTCAACTGACGTTCGATTAACATGACGAAGGTCGTGTCGCCAAGACCGCCGAGGAGCGCCGGCGTAACAAAGAACCCAATGGAGAGGATGAACACCAACAGCGACCCGGCAAGCACGCCGGGAAGGCTCAAAGGCAAAAAGATCAACAGGAACGCTTTGACCCGGCCGGCGCCCAAGCTCCAGGCGGCGTCCAACAATCGCAGGTCAATTCGCTGCATGACCGCATAAAGCGGCAGGACCATGAATGGCAGCATGATGTGGACCATGCCGATGTACACGCTGACGCGGTTGTACAAGAGCTGCGCCGGCATATCGATCATCCCGAGAGCCAGCAACGACTCGTTTACCATCCCCTTGCGGCCGAGAATGACGATCCAGGCATACGTGCGGACGAGGAGGCTGGTCCACAGCGGCAGGATGACGAGTACCGCGACGACACGGCGTATGCCCTCGCTCGATCGTAGCATCAAATAGGCGATGGGATAACCGAACAACAAACAAATGCCAGTCACGTTGATCGCCAGAGCCAGCGTTCTCCCGAGCACAGCAACCAAAATGTCATCCTGGAACACCCGCACGTAGTGTTCCACGGTCCATGCAGGTTCGTCGAAACTCAAAAACAGAATCTGGCCGAGGGGTACGACGAACACCACGAGCAACAGGATCAGCGAGGGCAAAAGTAGCAAGGGCAAGAGTGAGCGAGCGCGGCGTACGGGTCGACGGACAGTTCCGCCGTGAGCCGCGACATCCGTCAACTCTTTCGGGCTCGACACCATAAGGGCCCCTGACCCGGTCAGACGCGACCGGCTAGCGCGGCCGGGATTGGCGTCGCCAGAATCACATAAACGCCGCCTGCTAACGCATTTGGTTGAATTCCAGCGGTTCGCATCGATCGACCGACCATTCTCTAGACTCCGCCGACAATCAGTTCGCGCGGGAAGTTGGTAAGACGCTCGTAGCCCGAGTCGGTAATCAGAATCGTCTCGGACATGCCGAAATCACGGGCGAGAACGTAAGTGTGCAAGGTCATGCCCGCTTCGAAGTCCCAGGTGGCTTCGGGGCTTGCATCGAGGCTTTCGCCACCGGTTGGGGCCAGCATTAGCCCGATGGAATAGAACGTCTTGTTGGTATACCGGTCGGCAAGGCCGGCCTCGAGCACGCCCCGTCGGTAAATTTCATCCGGAACGGTCGCCGGAACACCTGGCGCGACCTGGGCTAACGCCGCGTCTTGAATCTCGATCAATCGTTCGGCAAGAATCCAATCGTCCGCCGACGCGCGGCCCACCTTGATCGGACGCATGAACCGCGCATGGTAATGGCGCACGCATGGCAACGTCTCGAGTTGTATCGTGTCCCCGGGCGCAAAGATTCTATCCGTGTAACTGCCGTGCAGATGGTATGCGCCCTCGCCCGACGACAACACGCCGGGACCCGGCACGTCACTGCCAGCGCGGATCAGCGCGGCTGAAACGGTCGCCGCGAGTTCGCGTTCGCTATTTCCGGGCGCCGCCACGCTGACGGCGGCGTGCATGCCCGCTTCCGCCGCTCGAGCGGCGCGTCGCATGAATTCGATCTCGGTGGCCGATTTTTTCAAGCGAAGCCCAGCGGCGAGGTCGCTCGCATCGACGAAAGCAGTAGCCGGCATTGCTTCCTTGAGAGAGTCAAAGCGGCGGGCGCTCAATGGCCACGCGGACAACTCGATGCCCAACCGAGCGGAGTCGCCGAAGAGCCGACGTATCAGATCGACGCCGACCGAAATCGGGGTGTCGCTGTCTGTCCAGAGCGCGCGGCCGGTGAATACACAGGTGCGGTCAAGGTAATAGGCCTCGACATCGCGGCAGCATACCGACGGGTGACCAGACGACGGAACCGCCGCGAACTGGAACGATGCATACCCGCGGGTGAAGAAGCCGGTTAGCCAGGTGATCGACTCGGGTTGAAAGAGCAGCAGCCCGTCCAAACCGCGCCGACGCACCTCGGGTTGCACGCGTTCGAGACGGCCCAGGTATTCCGTCGGTTCGAACCAAGGTTCGACCAGTTGCGGAATGGCGCGTGCCGGCTCGTCCGTCACATGCGAATGTTCACGGGCGTTCACAGCACTGCGTGCAGCCTCCGACGACATGAATTTGAGACGGGAACACGTGTGCCCGGGCCGGGCCATAAGCTCCTTATGGGCCGGCCACGGGCGATAACGTGTCTTTACTGCAGTGAAAACTCGTTCCACATCTCCATGTTCTTCTCGATGTTGCTCTTGCCGTCGGGACCGACGGACGCCCAGAATTCAGCATTCAAGAAGACTTGAAGCTTTAGGTTGTCTGGGTGTGACGGGAGGATGCGTGCACGTTCCTCGCTTAAGAGTTCGAACGCCTTGGTGTTGAGCGGCCCTAACGGCTGAATCCTCGCGAGCCCAGCTTGACTCTGCGGGTTCATGGCAAACTCGATGAACTTCATTGCGTTTTCGTAGTTCTTGGCACCCTTGGGGATAATCCAGTAATCATGCTGAATAAGCCCCTGATTCCACACGAAGTCGACAGGAGCGCCATCCTCTTTGAGGCGAACGAGCCGTCCCAAAGTAGAGGCCGCGATCACGACCTCCTGAGCGACCAAAGCCTGGGGCGGCATGGCCGCCTTGGTGGCGAACTTTGGGACATGCGGTTTGATCTTAGCCAAGCTCCGATAGGCCCGTTCCATGTCGAGCGGATAGAGCTGGTCGGGCGGAACGCCGTCCGCCATGAGCGCGTACTCGAGCGGAGGAATGACATATCCGCCTTCGTCGACCATCCTGGGACCCGGGAACTTCTCGACATCCCACACATCGGCCCAACTCTGAGGATGCTCGCCGTCCTTGGAATAGACGTCGGTGTTGAAACCGATCACCTTCGAGTAATAGAAGTCGCCCATGCCGTAGGGATGGAAGGCGTTGTCCGGCAAGTCGAACATTTCTCCCTTGAAGTAGTTGTCGTAGTCGAGCTTTTCGACGAGGCCGTCGCGTGCCAACACAAGAAGATCGCCGGGCGTCATGCCCGTGACATCCCATTCGGTATTGCCGCTTTCGACCATGGCGCGAACCTTGGCCATGGACGGTCCCGTGGCCTCAATCACCTTGATGCCGGTGGCCTCTTCGAACGGTTTGAAAATCGCCTCGCGCTGCGCATCTTGGAACGATCCACCCCAGGACGCGACGACGACTTCGCCCATGTCCTGCGCGAATGCTGGCGCCTGCCCGAGCCCTAGCCCGACGGCGAGCGCCACGGCTGTGAGAGCCGTTACTGACCTATTCATGGCTTTCCTCCCTATTTGGATTGCCTGTTGAAATAGCGCCCCTCTGCGCGTTGGCGGAGCCATCACGGGGCGTGAAACGGCACCGTTTTAAACCCGTAGTCGATCGGCGTGCGGCGCGTGCGGTCACGGCGCTCCCCGGTCTAGACTCGTTTCGACGACGATTTCGACATTGCGAGCCGGATGCTCCCAACAGAGGTCGAGAAAATTCCCCAGCATGGTTTTCGCGTCGGACGCCGCGTCGGCGTCCGCGATCAGGGCGTCGACGTCGGCGCCGTCACGTTCGAGGCGCTCCCTGTTGCGCTCGAACCAACGTGGCGCTTCCGCCCGCGTAATCTCCAAATGCCCTTGCACGCCCCACGCGGCATGCTCCCGATGGCGCCATATCTGATTGGGACACATGTCGGTTGACGCCAGAACACTGACGTCGGGGTGGTCGTCACGAACCTCGTCATTGTGCCAGACAAACATGCGCACGCTCTGGCCCAAGTCGCAGCACACGGGATCGCCCGCAGCCCCGGCGCGTACATCAAGCCACTTGTAGCCGACTTCACAGTCGGCCCGTCGGAAGACCTCGTCGCGCCCGCACAGCGCCGAGGCGAGTATCTGACTGCCGAAGCAGACGCCGAACATCGGCACATTCCGTTCGGCGAGCCCGTCGATGAGTTCGTGCTCCCGTTCAATCCACGGCAGAATTTCGTAGGATCCGTGAGGGCTGCCCGATAGGTATGCGCCGGCATAGTGATGGTCACTGTCTGGAAACTCACCGCCGTAGGCCCAGCAAGCATCGATCCCGAAACGATTACCTGCCATGCGGTCGAGAATCTCGGGCCGCGCATCGCGGTTCGTCGTGTTGTTGACGAGGAGCAACTTGGGCTTCGTAACCTCGTTCATTCGGTGCCTCCGCGGTTCAGACTTCGGCCAATTTTTCAAGAATGCTATTCTTAACGTTCTCGATATGAATGGCCATTGCCCGACCAGCTCGATCGCTATCTCCCGAGTCGATGGCGTCGAGCAGTGCGAGATGCTCCTCGCAGCAAGGCAGAAATCGGTTCGGCATGCGCTTTAGGTTAAACAAGCGAGTTTTGCGCCTTAGCCCCTGGACGATACCTACCATGAGGTCGTTGCCACTAGCCTGGGCAATCATGTCGTGCACCGCGTCGTCTACCGACAAATCATCGTGAACCGATGGTTCCGGATTGGCCATGATATCCATAATCCGCGCACGGATGTGAGTGATGGTCTCCGGCGATAGCCGCCCGACGGCACGAGAAGCCGTTTCGACCTCGAGCAGACAACGCACGTGCAGCGCTTCAATATAGTCGCGCACTGTAATCGGCTTGACGACGAGGCCACGGTTGGCCTGACGGACAACCAATCCCTCGCCTTCAAGGCGATTGAGCGCTTCACGTAGCGGGGTACGCGAAACGCCAGCGATCTTTGCGAGGCGCTGTTCGCGGAGGACTGCACCCGTCGGCAAAGCGCGGGTCACAATCATGTCGAGTAGCGTGCTATACGCGCGATCACTCGCCGTTGCCGTTTCGAACTCGGCGTTGGCAGGAACCTGATGTTCGATGGCTTTGTCCACGTCCATTAACCGTGCATACTAACGGGCCACGAATTACATATCAATTGTATACTGGCATGGAATTTGGTTGATACCCAGCTATCGGGACGGTCGGCCGACATTTGGACGGCCAGTTCCGGCGGGGCCGTACTGCTCAGCGGCGCGGTGTCGAGCTTCGGGAAATTCAATTGATTAAGAAGAGAACTTCGGGAGCAGGCCCTGAATTATGCGCTCAGAGCAACCTGTTCCTGCGCCTGGCTGTCGCTCAAGACAACTGTATCGTCGATCGACCAGCCGAGCCGTACCCGGCCACCACGCGTGATCACTTCGTGCGATCGGCTCGTAAGAATGTTCACCGCGATTACCAGATCATCGGCAATCTCGACGTAATACTTCGTGACGCCACCAACCATGATGACCTCCCGTAAAGAACCTTGGAACTCATTGTCGGCTTGGTCAGTGGGCGAGAGGAGCGATAGCGATTCGGGCCGTACCATGAACAGTACGCTGCCGCGCACGTCCACATCGTCGCGCGCCAGCGCGCGAACTTTGGAACCATTTGCTGTCCTCAATACGAGCCGTCCACCTTCCGACCCAGTTACCTCGGCATGAACAAGATTGGATTCACCGAGAAAGGACGCGACGAACACGGTCCGCGGGCGAAAGTAAAGTTCGTCAGGTGCGCCAACCTGCTCGATGCGGGAGTTGTTCATTACGCAAATTCGATCGGACATGATCATCGCCTCTTCCTGATCATGCGTCACGTATAGGACCGTGATTCCGAGGCGGGTATGGAGATGCTTAATCTCCAGCTGCATTTGATCGCGTAGCTTCTTGTCCAGCGCGCCGAGTGGCTCGTCCATCAGGATGATTGACGGATGGTAGACCATGCAACGCGCCAGGGCGATGCGCTGCTGTTGGCCGCCGGAAAGCTCGCTCGGCAACCGTTGTCCGACATCGGGCAACTGCACGAGCTCGAGAACGCGGTTCACCTCGCCGGCGATGGTGGGTTCCGACGCGTTGCGCATTCGGAGGGGAAACGCGATGTTTTCGTAGACAGTCAGGTGGGGGAACAGAGCATAGTTTTGGAAGACCATGCCGATGTCGCGTTTGGAACTCGGCGCGTAGGTCGCGACCTTGCCATCGATCCAAATATCGCCGCTATCGGGCAAGGTAAGGCCGGCAACCATCATCAACATCGTCGTCTTACCGGACCCGGAGGGACCAAGCAGGGTAAGAAATTCACCCTCCATGACCTCCAGGTTTGCATTGTTTACCGCAATCACTGGGCCGTACGTCTTACGCAGGTCGCGAATCTTGAGCTTGAATTCGGACTCTTTCACGTCCTCTTAGCCTCGTCATCACCGATGGACCGAGGGGGAGCATAACGAAATCTCGATCTATAGGCCAAGCCTCAATCGACCGTCGACGGTTCCTCGGATCAACCCATGCTGTCGGGATAGTTATTTGCCGGTCCGCATCCTGCTCCCTGTTCGAACTCCCGAAAGCTGTCGCCACCGCTGACCGAGGCGTCCAGCAACAGATTTCACGAGACTTCCGAGCGATCCCAGTACAATCAGCGGCGGTTGTGCCATATTGCGTGCTTGGACTGCCGGTGGCGGCGAGCGACTGGCTGTTGGATGAGTTGTGGTCGCATATGGAACGGCCAGAATTCATCTGGGAGCACGACTGGCGGAACGGCGACGTGGTGATGTGGGACAACCGATGCTGCGCGCACAGCCGCGCGTCATTTGACCGAGGCCTTCGCCGCCGCTTGCGGCGCGTCACGGTGATAGGCGAGCGTCCAGTTTAACGGGGACCGTGTATTGGAAGGACCCACGATGGCGGAGTTGCATTTTACGCGCGAGGAGCACGAGGACCGGATCGCTAGGGCGCGACAAGCGTTGAGGGCGCGTGGCCTCGACGCATTGCTCATTTTCGCTCAGGAAAGCCACTTCTACCTCACCGGCTACGACACGGCGGGCTATGTCTTTTTTCAGTGCGCCGTGCTCACCGCCGATGACCAGCCGATCACGCTGCTCACTCGACGTCCCGACGTGCAGCAAGCGCATGAGACCTCGATCATTCCCGACGTGCGTGTTTGGTACGATGCCGAAGGCGTCGATCCGGCGCTCGATTTGCGCGATATCCTCGCGGAGAAGGGCCTCGAGGGCGCGCGCGTCGGTATCGAACTCAACACCTTCGGTCTAACCGGCGCCTCCCACGACAGGGTGCGCCGCGCGCTCGACGGCTGGTGCGCGCTCGAGGACGCCTCCGATATCGTGCGCGGGCTACGTCTGGTGAAGTCGCCCGCCGAGCTCAATTATGTACGCGGCGCAGCGCGGCTCGCCGACGACGCCCTTGTCGCGATGATCGATGCATCACGTCCCGGCACGCTCGATACCGCGATCTGCGCGGCGGGTCTCGACGCCATGCTGCGCGGCGGCGGCGACGTGCCGCCCGGCGGGCCGCTGGTCAACTCGGGCCGCCGCGCGCTCTACGGCCGCAGCGTCGCCGGCCCGCACACCATCGAGGAGTTTGACCAGGTCACCATCGAGTTCGCAACGTCCTATCACCGGTACACCGCCTGCATCATGCGCACAGCAGTGGTCGGCAAGGCCTCGCCGCTGCAGCACGACATGTTTGCGCTGGTCAAGGACGCGATCACGGCGATGACTGAGGCTGCCGCGCCGGGCCAACCGATCGGCTTGATCGACGACGCCCACCGTCGAGTTTTTGACGAAGCCGGCCATACTGTTCACCGCTTCGCCGCCTGCGGCTATGCGCTCGGCGCCACCTATCGGCCGACCTGGATGGACGTGCCGCCGATGATTTACTCGGGCAACCCGCTGATCGCCGAGCCGGGCATGGTGTTCTTCCTCCACGCGATGTTCTCGAACGCTGACGCTGGCTACGCCATGTCTCTCGGCCACACCCTGGTGATCACCGACGACGGTCGAGAGGTGCTAAGCGATCTACCATTTGAACTGCCGATGAACGCATAGTGGGCGATGTCCCTATCTCTGTTGAAATTCGTGGGGCAGGCGTCGCTGGTTGATGATGCTATGCTGCCTTCATGATGGTTTCAATGGCACTGTCGGCCTGAGCCTTTCTCAAGTGTTCCTGGAGAGCATTTCGGAGGATG
>JAKZVK010000328.1:0-2938 GCA_047516085.1 Bryobacterales bacterium | reverse complement strand
CGTCCGTTCTCCAGGCCGAGCTTCTCAAAGACAAACAGCTCCTGGATATCGACCTCCCCGTCAACGATGCCTGACGCCTCGGAGATTTGCGTCACCTTGCGCGTCCCGTCGCTAAGTCGCTCGGTCTGCACAAACACCTGAATTGCCGCCGCAATGTGCTTGCGCATCGAGGCCAGGGAGATGTTCGAGTTGGCCAGGCTGATCATCAACTCGAGGCGGCTCACGGCATCGCGGCCGCTGTTGGCGTGGATCGTTGCCAGCGAGCCGTCGTGCCCGGTGTTCATCGCCTGCAACATGTCGAGCGCTTCTTCGCCACGCACCTCGCCCAGGATGATGCGGTCCGGCCTCATGCGCAGGCTGTTGACCAGCAAGTGGCGCTGCTTGATCTCTCCTTCGCCTTCAAGATTCGCCGGACGGGTCTCCATTCGCGCCACGTGCTCCTGACGAAGCTGCAACTCGGCAGTGTCCTCGATCGTCACGATCCGTTCATCGGCGGGGACGAATGCGGAGAGGATGTTGAGCAGCGTCGTCTTGCCCGAGCCCGTCCCCCCGGCAATCAGGATGTTGAGGCGCGCCCGCACGCAGGCGGCGAGCAGGTCCATCATGGGCTGCGTCAGGGAGTGCGTGGAGACGAGGTTATCGGCGGTGAGAGGCTCCTTCGAGAACTTGCGAATCGAGAGCAGTGGCCCATCCACGGCCACCGGAGCGATGACGGCGTTGACGCGTGAACCGTCCGGCAGGCGCGCGTCCACCATCGGCGAGGATTCGTCGATGCGGCGACCGGCTTGCGAGACGATTTTCTGGATGATGCGCTGCAGATGAGCGTTGTCCTTGAACTTGACCGGGCTCTTCGAGAGCTTCCCCGCGCGCTCGACGTGTACCAGGTCAGGGGTCGTCACGAGGATGTCAGCAACGTCGGGGTCCTGCATCAGTGGCTCGAGCGGGCCGAGGCCGAACACCTCATTGAGCACTTGGTCAATGAGTTCCTCTTTGTGTTCCTGCGGCGCCGGGAAGTCAGCTTCGTCTACCAGCGTTACCAACGCCGAGCGTACCTCGCGCCGGACGCGGGGAGCATCGATCTCAGCGAGACGGTCGAGGTTGATGCGGCCGATCAGCTTGCGATGAAGAGCGTGCTTCAGCTCAATGTTGGAGGGCGTGTCAGAAGCGTCGGGTCGACCCCCAGGCCCCGTGGGGGCGCCGTTCGGGCTCGCGGGTAGGTGAACAGATTGTGTCGCCATGTCGGTTCGGTGACTCGCCTGCGCCTCAGCCTTTGCCCTCGGTCGTCGCCCTCAGTCCTCGCGTAGCGCCGCCAAGTCGGCTGGTTCCGTGCTCGTCGCCGGTTCGGCACGCTTCGCGGCCGGCGCGGAGGGAGTTTTCGCGGACCGCGCCGCGGCTTGGTGCCGGGGGGCTGCCTGCATCACGTCGGACAGCCGAATCGGCCCGCCTGTGATCTCCACGCTCTCGTCCAGCGGATTTCTCAGAGCCAGCCGGACGGCCCCGCTTTGGTCAGCCAGCGTAAGCCTCTCCGCCTCCTTGGCCTCCACTAAGAGCGTGACCACTGGAATCGGATTACGCTGCTCAGGCGTCACCGGCTCACGTCCAGTAGCCGCGACCTCGATGTTCTGCAACACCGTCTTCAGCCGCACATCGGGACGCCCCGGAGATCGAGGCAGGTTCGCCACCATCACGTCGACCCGGTCGCCCCGCTGCACGAGCTGCGTTACGCCGGCGAACTCGTTTACATGAACCGTCACGGCTCGCATCCCAGGGGGCACCGATGCTGCCAGCCACAACTGGTCCTTGTCAGCGAGGTGCGCCGCCAAAACCGGCTTCGCGGCCCGGACTGCCTCGCCCAGAACCTCGCCTTCGACAGCCCGCGCGTCGAGGAACGCTCCCTCCGGCCGTTGCGGTTCTTTCCAGGAAGAAACCTCCACGTCGCCCGCGCTGAGCCGGGTGCCCCGCGGCAAGTCTCGCGCCGCCACCACGATCGAGTGCTTCACGGGCGCCAGGGTGGCTGTTTCGGCGAAGTACCCGGCGATCAACTGATAGAACAGGAACGTCGAAGCCGAGGCTCCGACCAAACCAATCCCGGTCACGATCAGCAGCTTTTTCTTCATCGGATTCCCGCTGCCTTCGGGCCCGTTCTCCCCGGTTGGGAGCTGGCGGTTCTGGGAGTCGTCAGACGCGTTTTTGGAGAACTTCGTTGGGTCAGACATTTTGTCGCGGCGAAGGCGGCACGGGCTGTTGGGCAGGCCGGCAACGGTGGTACGCACTACAGCCGGCCGACTACGCACTTATCGGCCAAAGCAGCGCGACCGACGCACAGAACCTCACCGCTTCACACTGGTGTCGTCCCTTGGATGGTAGGGATAGCCGATCGAGGTCAGATATCAGCAAATCGCACTAGCCATCTACTCAATATCCCCTAGCGCACAGCCCGCTCTTCGTACCCGACTGGCCACTTCGTGCGGGTCGGCAGCGGCCCTCTAAGGCCCGCCTCTTGTTGAGTTTGACCTCAATACCGCGGCCCGACCCGACGCCGTTGATCAAAACTTTTTATCAGAATGATTTTGGGCCGGCCGGCTAAGGTCGGTGTGCTACGATTAGTCCCTTAGGCCATCGGGGAATCCTGCCTGCTGTAGCAGTCTTATCAAGATCTTTGGAGGAGTCATGAGTACCAACCGCACGCCCGCGGAGGTTCTAACCTACGCGCGAGAGAACGACGCCCGGATGCTGGATGTACGCTTCGCTGACCTGCCCGGGCTCTGGCAGCACGTCACCTATCCCATCGAGCAGTTCGACGAGTCCGTCTTTGAAGACGGCTTTGGTTTCGACGGTTCGAGCATCCGCGGCTGGCAGGCGATCAGCGAGAGCGACATGCTCATCGTGCCCGACCCCGCCACGGCGATGATGGACCCGTTTACGAGCGTGCCGACGC
>JAKZVK010000327.1:0-8437 GCA_047516085.1 Bryobacterales bacterium | reverse complement strand
GAAGAACTCGAGGACGCGCTGGGCGGTGGCCGAGTCGGGAGAGAAGAGGGCGGGGAGCTGGATACCGCCGCCCGGGAGAGTTTCCGGTGTTGGGGTTGAGGTTTCGGGAATCAGTGTCGGGTAGTCGGGCATGAGGACCTGCTGATATATGAATGATAATATCCTTTATCATGCATTATCAACTCCCCCTCCCGCCGCTCCCCGGCAGGCCATAATGCCGGATCGCTCCCTAACGTATAGTAGAGCAGGAGCTTCCCCCATGCCCGCCCAACCTGCTTGGTTTCATCGACTTGACGAAATCCTCAGCGCTGCTGCGGAGCATCGAAGCCGGCCCAACGGATACCCTAGCTGTGACGGTGAGCTTCGTTATAGGCACGAAATCAGTACGTGAAAAAAACCCGGTATTCCGCGTCAGGTCTTGCGACGGCTTCGATGCAGGGTTTAGCGTATCGAGCGAGGGTACAAGCCAGATCCTCGGCCGAACAAGCCACACCTCACGGCTCGGCCATGCGCTCCGGACGCAGCGGCTGTCTCGCTCACAGCGTTCGCCAGCCCTGGAAGAGCGTAGCGACCACATGCCCCATGTTCCTGCAAGTGTTGGGCGTCCTCAGTCAGGAGATGCGTGCAAAGCTCGTAGAGGCCGACACAGTAGCATTACTAGTCCACGTATTTAGTCCATATATACAGTGTTGTCTGGTGTTGATGGCCTAGTTTATAAAATGGTCTTGTAAACTAGTCCACCTCGTGCTACGCTTACTTCTGATGACCCAGAACATTGATGAAGGCATCAAGGCCGAAGACCTAGTCCAGACTGCGCGTCTAGCGCTGGCTGGCCGCCCGCAGGACGTCCAGACCTACATCAGGCGTCTGGCTCGGCGTTATCGCATCTCCTTGCCAACCGTGGCATCACAGCTGACTGGTCTGCTGCAGGAGTCGCCGACTCGCTCGTCACCGTTGCGCCGCGAAGCGACGGCACCCCTACCGGTGGATCTCGAATCGCGCCTCCAGCTCGTCCGCGTTGAAAACAGCCCCGTCCTCGACATCGAGCCGGTCTGGGATCCCGGTGTCAGAAGCGCCCTAGAGCAGCTGCTTGCCGAACGGCACCGCGAACAAGAACTCAGTAGCCAGGGTCTCACCCCGACGCGGTCGGTAATCTTCACAGGACCGCCCGGCGTCGGAAAGACACTGGCGGCCCGATGGATCGCCCGCGAATTGCACCGGCCCCTGCTGACACTCGACCTATCGGCCGTCATGAGCAGTTTTCTCGGCCGCACCGGAGCCAATGTCCGTCACGTGCTCGATTATGCGAAGGGCATCGACGGAGTGCTGCTACTCGACGAGCTCGACGCCATCGCGAAGCGGCGGGATGACGTCACCGACGTCGGAGAACTCAAACGGTTGGTCACTGTTCTCCTTCAGGAGGTCGACGACTGGCCGCCGACCGGCCTTCTCATTTCCGCGACGAATCATTCCGACCTTCTCGATCCGGCCGTATGGCGTCGCTTCGAGCTGCGCATCGACTTCCCGATGCCCACCGAGGATTCGGCGCGTGGCGCTATTGCGACTTTTCTCGGTGACGCCAAGATTTCCGCCGCATGGCAGAAGGTTCTCGCCGTCGCTCTCCGGGGACTCTCGTTCAGCGCTATAGAACGCGAAGTGATGCTCGTGCGCCGCTCCGCCGTCATCCGCGGCATCTCTCTAACGGAAGCGTTAGCGCAGCTTGTTCACAGCCTGATCCAGCCTCTGCCTCGCCGTGAGCGGGCCAGACTCGCGTTGTGGCTCACGGAGGCCGGGATTTCACAGCGAAAGGTTCATGACCTGACGGGCGTCAGCCGCGACACGATCCGGAAGAGAACGCGCGCCAGCAATACGGATACGCGAAACGAGGAATAGCAATGGCTGACCGCACGCACCTCCTCATCGGCTACGGCGAGCGACTCACGTCGAAGCTGGCGGCGCCCACGGCCGGAGGCCCAAAGAATCACCCATACACGGTTGCCGAAGCGCGGAGGCGCCTTGCCCCCAGAATGAAGGCTGCGGTCAAGGAGCTGACTGAGCTCCCAAAGGAGCTCTGCCCGAAGGATCAGACCGTCGCGCTGGTCACGCTGCATCCGACCTATCTGGCAAAGACCTACTACCCTGCGGAACTACTCAGAACCTACGATCTCGATACCATCGGCAGCCGCCCCCGCGAGTATGCACCGACGAAATGGGCACGCAAGAAGCCGCCCGCCTCAGCCATTACCTCCGAACTCTTCGTCGCGGGAACGCGCGCCCATTTCCGCCAACTCGCCGCCGACGTCGAGGGCATCCGGGCAACTACTGCGATGGCGAACGATCTGATCAAGATTGAGGATTTTCGTACGCAGCCTCCCGAAGACAAGCTCAAACCGTTTCGCTCCGAGGACGAACTGCCGCTGCTCGAAGTTGTTCTTCACGCGCAGCCGATTGCCGAGGATGCGTTCATCCTGGAAGGTTTCGAGGCCTACCTCAAGACGCTCGACCTGACGTTGGATCTCGACAAGCGCCGGTTCTTCGCCGAGGGCCTCTGCTTCATGCCGCTACGGGTTCCGCGCGCAGCCGTGCCAGAGGTAGTGAAATACTCGTTTCTGCGGCTGGCGCGCGAGATGCCGCGCCTGCGCCAGTTTCGGCCGCTGACAAGAGCAACACCAGATTTCCCCCCGTTCGCTTGCCGGCTGCCGAAGACGGACCCGATCGACCGGGACGTCCGTGTCGCCGTTTTCGACGGTGGCGTGAGGGCGGACGCGAAGCTGGACCCGTGGGTTTCGAGAAAGAAGACTAAGAACCTCGGTAAGGCTGTCCCAGCATTTCAGAATCACGGAACGGCCGTGACCTCGGCGCTACTCTTCGGGCCGCTGCAGGACAGCGTCACTGCCGACAGTCCCTACGCAGGTATTGACCACTATCGCGTGCTCGACGCCAAGACACTCAAGGACGACCAGCAGGAGCTGTATAGCGTCCTCGAACGCATCCGGAACGTTCTCGAATCACGGCCCAAGTACGACTTCGTGAACCTGAGCCTCGGGCCGGATCTTCCAATCGAGGACACCGACGTCCACGCATGGACCGCCGTGCTCGACCAGTTGTTCTCCGACGGCCTGACACTGCCGACAATCGCGGTCGGCAATTCTGGTGAGGCCGATTGGGACTCAGGAAACGCGAGAATCCAAACGCCGGCCGACTGCGTCAATGCGCTTTCCGTTGGCAGCTGCGATCGGGTCGGCGCTAGCTGGAAACGCGCGAGCTACAGCTCGATCGGTCCAGGACGCAGTCCCGGAATCATGAAGCCAGACGGCCTCGCCTTCGGCGGTTCCCGCCGCGAACCGTACTGGGTCCTCGACGCCGAGGCTCCTGGGACGGCGATGCCCATCACCGGGACCAGCTTCGCGGCGCCGACAGCGCTACGAACCGCCCTGGGTCTCCGGGCTCACTTCGGGAAGCAACTGACGCCGCTGGCAATCAAGGCGTTGCTGCTGCACACCTGTGACGACGGCGGACACGACAAGAAGGAAGTCGGCTGGGGCCGCATTCCTTCCGACATCGACCGCATCGTGCTCACGGCCCAGCACGCGGCGCACATCGTTTACCAGGGAGAATTTCGCCCCGCGAGCTGGATACGCATGCAGATTCCTATTCCCAGCGAACCGATGAACGGCATGGTCGACATCGCAGCAACGCTCTGCTTTGCGACCCCTACTGACCCTCAGGACCCTCTGAATTACACGCGCAGCGGTCTCGAGTTTCGTTTCCGGCCCCACGACGGGAAGCGCAAAGATCCCAAGCAACTGCACGCGGATTCCAGCTATTTCTTCCAAGCGAAGGACGTGTTCATCGATGACAAGGATCTGCGCACAGATGCACACAGATGGGAGACGACGCTCCACAAGACTCGCAGGATGCGCGGCGGCGGCCTGCGGAATCCGGTCTTCGACGTGCACTATAACGCGCGCATTGGCGGCCGGAATGCGAATAGCGCAGACAAGATCCCGTATGCGCTGGTGATTACGGTGGCGTCGCTGAACACCAGTGGCCTCTACGACAAGCTTTTGCAGCGTTACCGGACAATCCTCGAACCGCTGAAACCGATCATCGAAGTGCCCGTCCGTATCGGTACGGGCTGACCACGTCAAGAGCCAGGAGAACCCAATGGCCAACAACAAGAAAAGCAGGTGCAAGCCCGGCGAGAAGACCCCGGCCTGGGGGCAATACCAGGAAGCCGGACCAAGTGGCGGCAAGGGCCGCGAGGTGACGACTGTTCATGGCAAGCCGATGCCGCCGAGCACGAGGACCGGCAGCACATATAAGCTCGTCGATCCCGGCAGAAACAAATCGGGACGTGGGAAGTGATCAGAGTGATGCGGTCATGAGATTCAACCACTACAACCTCGGCCACAAGCTGTCCGGAGAGGTCGTTGAAGTGAGCCTCTCCGGCAACGCCGCCAACGTGCGGTTGTTGGATACCGCGAACCTCTCCAGCTACAAGAACGGCCGGCGTCATAGGTACTGGGGTGGCTTGGCGAAAAGGTCTTCGGTGCGGCTTCGGGTCCCTCGCTCGGGCAACTGGCATGTGACTGTGGACATGATAGGGTTGCGCGGTACAGTTCGATCGAGCGTGCGGATGTTGCCGGGGCCACTCGCGCCCATCAAAGCAGCACCGCTTTCTTCGGTGCCTTCGCTCGTACGGGATCAACCGCCCGAGACGGATCAGTTCGTCGATATCTTCGATGTTTTCATCTCGCACGCTTCCGAGGACAAGGACGAGGTCGTGCGGCCGCTTGCGAGTGCACTGAAGGAGGAGAACCTTCGTGTCTGGTACGACGAGTTCGAACTGCGGATCGGCTCCAGCCTCCGACAGACCATCGACCGCGGCATCGCGCGCAGTCGGTTCGGGGTGGTGGTGCTTTCTGGCTCGTTCTTCGGCAAGGGCTGGCCAGCATACGAGCTCGACGGGCTCGTGAATCGGACGGTCAGCGGCGAACAAGTCCTTCTGCCAGTCTGGCACGACGTCACGAAGCAGCAGGTGATGGACTTTAGCCCCTCGCTAGCCGACAAGCTGGCCCGGAGCACAGCGACACACACAGTGGCCGAGATCGCCGCCGAGATTGCGGAAGTCATCCGAAACGCATGACGGAACCGAATTACGCGCTGCACACTCTTAGCTGGAAGTCATTCCAGGATCTTTGCATTGCGGTTGCCGCAGAATGCCTTAAGCAGCATCACCAAGTTGGACCATAGTCTCGCTGCTAAAGGGAAGAGGCAAGGAATGGGATATGAAATTGACTTCCTCTCCGTGGGCACCGGAGAAAAGAGCGGCGACGCGATCGCGTTCCGGATCTGGCGCGAAAACTACTTCTGGGTGTTCGTCATCGACGGCGGCTACACCGAATCTGGCGACGCGCTCGTCAAACACATCAACCACTATTACGGTACGAACACGGTCAATTTGGTGATCCTGACGCACCCGGACGACGACCACGCCCGCGGGACGCTGCGCGTCGTCGAGCAGATGAAGGTCGATAACCTGTGGATGCACCGGCCTTGGAATTACCCGGGGCTCGGCCGCCTGTTCCAGAACAACCGCGTTACCGACGCGAGCGTGCGTGCGACCCTTCGTCGAGACCTGGATGCGGCGAAAGACGTCGAGACAGCGGCGCTCCGTAGCGGCGTCCCGATTGCGGAGCCGTTTGCGAACACGAGCTACAACGGCATGGTGTACGTCATCGGGCCGACGGTCGATTTCTACCAGCGCCAGATTGCCGACTTCCGGTCTACTCCAATCGCTGCATTTGCGCCTCCTTCGCGTCACGGCCTCGCGAACCTGCTTATCCCGCGTCAGGAGGACTGGGCAAGTGAGACTCTCGATCACGAGTGCAACACGTCGGCGGAGAACAACTCAAGCGTTATCCTCGCCGTGCAGTTCGCTGATGACTACTGGGGCATGTTCACCGGTGACGCCGGCGAGCCCGCTATCGTCGGGGCCCTCGACTGGCTCGACCGATACCAGTTAAGCACCTCGCGACTCAAGTTCGTCCAGATCCCACACCACGGGAGCGGGCACAACACCTCGCCCGCGGTCCTGAACCGCTGGCTCGGCCAGCCGCAGCTCATCGACCAGCAGACGCGCACGGCCTTCGTCTCATCGGCCGCGGCCGCCCCAAAACACCCATCAAATAAAGTGATGAACGCCTTCCGTCGCCGTGGCACGTGGCCGTACGCAACCAAGGGAAATAATATCCGGCAAGCAAGCACCGATGCCCCTGCGCGACCCGGATGGGTGTCACTTAACCCGTATCCTTTCTATCAGGGGGCGGCATAGTCGATGGATCCATCAAAGCTGCTCGACGCCTACACGGTCCGGGCGCGGCTGTTACCAGGCTTGCTCACGGTGTTGCCAGTGGCCGTTACCGTCTACGCTTGGGATCCGGGCAATACGTTAGGCTGGAACGGCCTCGGTGCTCTCCTCACCGGCCTGGGCGGCACGTATCTCCTCTCGTTCATAGCCCGTGACCGTGGGAAGGCAGCCGAAGCGCGGCTCTACAAGAAGTGGGGCGGCAGGCCAACGGAGCTGGCGCTTATGCACTCGGGCAATATGCACCCCACGCTGCGCGCCAGGCGCCACGCAGCGATCCGCAGACTCTATCCCGATGTCGCGATCCCGACCGCGGCCGAGGAGGCGGGCGATCGAGGTGCGGCGTATGCCCAGTTCAGCGCAGTTGTCGTCCTTCTTCTGGGTCATGCCAAAAACAAGGCCAAATATCCACTCGTGTTCGAGGAGAACTGCAACTATGGTTTTCGTCGCAATATGTACGGCATGAGGTTGATCGGCTTGTCGGTTGCGTCGATCTGCGCGACCGCGCTTGGATTCTCGATATACAGGCTCACCTCTTCGCATCAGATCGTTCCGGTCATTTCCCTCGTTCTCGAGGCGGCAAATGTCGTGATGATCCTTGTTTGGCTCTTCTGGGTAAACGAGGCAGCCGTCCGTCGCGGAACCGAAGTTTACGCTGATCGCTTCTTCGAAATTCTCGACACGTTCTCCGCCTAGAAAGACATTGCCAGCGACCAGCGTGGTCGTCGTCAAGAGCTTCCGCAGACCTGAACTCACGCGCTGGCAGCACTCGGGGCCCCATTTCGATCATTTGCAATCCCGCCTGTCGTGCCCTGCTGGCCGAGAAGTCGGCTGACACCGATGTCTGTGAGCCAGCCCATCTCACCCCCACGATTACATCCATGGCCGCGTCGCGCAGACGCGTGGGCACGGAACAAACTAGACTAGTGTGACGTCTAGTCATTCTTCGACGGAGGTTACGCGGCATGAACAAGACATGGCAGGTGCAGGATGCCAAGGCGCGCTTCAGCGAGTTGCTCGAGACGAGTCTCACCGAAGGGCCACAGATCGTGACAAAGCGGGGCGTGGAGGCGGCCGTGCTGGTGCCTATTGACGAGTGGCGGCGACTGGAAAAGCGGGCTCGGCCGGATCTCAAGGAACTGCTGCTGGCCCCGGAGGCGCGCACCGACGCACTGACGCCACCGCGGCCACGGCATCGCCACCGCTTGTCTCCGAGCTTCGAGTAAGCCCGTGTATCTGCTTGATACCAACGTTGTATCGGAACTGCGCCGCCCTCATCCGCATCCGGCCGTCGTCGGGTGGATTGAACAGGTGCCCGCCGATGAGCTGTTGCTGTCCGCAGTGACGGTCGGGGAGATCCAAGCGGGCATCGAACTCACCCGCGAGCAGGATATCGCCAAGGCGGAGGAACTGGAGGCGTGGCTCAGCGCGGTGCTGGTTTCCTATAGCGTGCTCCCAATGAATGCAGACACATTCCGAGAATGGGCGCGGCTCAAGCATCGCCGTTCAGACACCCTGCTGGAGGATGCCATGATCGCCGCGACGGCCTTGGTGCATCGGCTGACGGTCGTGACCCGCAACGTGCGCGATTTTGACCAACTCGGGGTCGATCTCCTGAATCCATTCGAACACGACTGACTCCGACGTGCGCCCGATGCCACCCGCTCCACGGAGATGTTGAACGAAGATGTCTAAGCGCAAAGACGCTCGGACCAGACGGAGGACACGCGGGACGAGCAAACGACCGGAGAGGACGGAAGCGCGTATTGCCGAAGTGAAGACTTGGCTCCAAAGAATGGACGACCATTCGGCCCGGGCCATTTCGCTGTCGGAACGCATGTCGTCCGCCGACACGGACCAGTCCAATAGACCTCTTCTGGGCGCTTGCGAAGTACGCGGAAAAGGTATCGGCAGCTTGGTCGTTCATTCATCGTATGCGGACCTGTGTGGCTCGAAATCCAACATGCAGATGCTCCTGAACAATCTTCGCCGAACCGACGTGCGCAAGGAGGCCGATGATGTCTTGGTTCGCTGAGTACTGCAACGACGCCGAGCGAACGGATCGGC
>JAKZVK010000326.1:0-5477 GCA_047516085.1 Bryobacterales bacterium | reverse complement strand
TCCCCAGAGTGCAGCCCGGTGGTCATCTCGTCGAACTTCACAAACGGCGTCGAGAGGCCGCGCACCCTTTTGCTCGGATCCAGAAACGCGCGGATGCCGCCGGGGAAGCTCTCAACCACCTGACGTGGACTCGAGAAACCGGAGCGTAGTTGCGCGTCGCCGACCTTCATGATCGACGACTCGGCTTCGGCCAGCAGGTCGTCGATCTCTTCGCCGCCCTCGATGCATTGCGTAATGATGTCGTTCGCCGTGTGAACGAGCCGCCGCATCAGCGACTTGTCTTTGACGATCTTGACGTAGTTGTCGATGCTCGACAGCCGCGGCATGCCGTCGCTCAGCGAAGCGATGTAGGCGACGCCGTCGCACGATTCGAGTTGAGTGTTCTTGGAAAGCTCTTCGACGAGCGTGAGGTCTTCGATCGTCACGCCCTTGGCGTGAATCTCTTCCATCCGCAGGAACATGCGGCGATGCTTCTCGATCGCAAAGTCGGCGGCGTCAAGCCGGCCTGCCACCTGCGCGAACAGGCTGTCGTCGAGCAGTATCGAGCCGAGCACGAATCGCTCGGCTTCAACATTGGTAGGGAGCCCTTTTTCGAGGGCCAGTGCGGTTCCGCTAGCGGCCATAGCGTTGCGAGGGTATCAAATGATGTTACAGGAGTATGCCAACTCAACCAAGAGAAAATATATCCCTTATTTTCAATGGCTTACACTGTGCTGTGGACGATCGGCACCCAATCACGCGTAGCCCCTTTCCCCTCAGCACTTTACCCTGTGAATTCTCCTGTGGATGAGGCTGTTGACGAACAAGAGGGCTGCCAAAGCCTTTGTATTCAGTTGTTTAGAGAGATACAAAACATCCGGCTCCAAAAATGTTTAACGTATACTACCACTCGGGCGAACAAATGGCAAATACGAGACGGAACCGCGTCGAAAGGAATGGAGCCCGGAACACAAGCGACGGGTAAAGCTCTTCGCCCCGGCAACGAGGTCCTCCCTACGCTACGGGCGCTCGCCGCCCTAGCGCCGACCCGTCTGACCTAGCACGTCACAAGTACCGCTTCGATATCTCCGCTCCCGCCACATAGTTCAGCTTCGCCAGCTTGACCATCTGGTAAACGTTGATCCGGAAGTCGGGACACGTTCCCACTAGCGCGTACGCGTCGTTCGGCGTATACCCGTACTCAGTGATTAACCAGTCCATCAGGTTGTACGTCGCCGTCTCGACCGCCACCTCGAGCGGCCGGTAGGCGTAGACCGAAACGATCGAGTCCGGCTTTTCGATGCGCATCCAGGGCAGCCGCTTCTGCTTAAGCAACTCGAGCTTGACGCGTACGGTCGAGTTCGTCTCCGCGGCGGTGCCGGTGAACTCGGTGTCACCCTGACTGGCGTGCACGTCGCCCAGGTAGAACAGCGCGCCGTCGTGATAGACCGGCAGATGGACCTTGTTCCCCGGGGCCACGTCGCGGATGTCGAGATTGCCGCCCCAAGCGTCCTGGCCGTCGCCGCTGGTGGCGACTTCGCGGTCGGGCGCGACACCGATCGTACCGACGAAGGGCGTGATCGGCCATGAGATGCGGTCGTTGAAGTGTATCGTGCCATCGCGCGTCGTTCCGCTGGGTCCCACTTCGTGGCGGAAGATATAGGTGGTGTACTCGGTCGAGA
The DNA here is from genome assembly GCA_047516085.1 of Bryobacterales bacterium. Lineage (GTDB taxonomy): Bacteria > Acidobacteriota > Terriglobia > Bryobacterales > UBA6623 > JAKZVK01. Next base: position 3,816 of record JAKZVK010000326.1, on the reverse strand, counting down.
TCTCGGGCCAGCGGTTCGAGTCACCCAGCGGACCGCGCTTGGGGCCGTTGGCCGTCCACGAGAAGTCGGCCACCTCGATGTCTTCGATCGTCACGACCAGCGTGTCGCCGCGCTCGGCGCCGGTGAGATACACAGGGCCGCCGATCGGGTTGGCCAGCGGCGGGACGCGGTCGAACCCGGGCCTGCGGGCCGGAATCGCTAGGTCCTCGGGCGTTTGGAAATACCCCGTCGAGGCGTCCCAGGTTTCGACCTCAAAGCTCTCGCCCTCTTCGACGCGCAACAGCGGCTCGTCTTGCCAATTGAAAGCGAACTTCTTCGATTGGTCGCGCGGAATGCGTTGCATACGGTCTCCTCGGGTCCTCGGATCAGGATCTATCATAGCGGCCACACGGTGCAACCGAAAGCAACGCCCCAGCCTCGGCGCAGCTTCCCGAACCGCACCCGCCCGTCTCTACAACTTGTGGCACGGCCGGGCGATCGAGGAGTAGTCTATAAGGGCGAAACTCCGCCGGGCCGACTTTCCCCCGGGTTGCGGGCAAATGGCCAACAAAGCCCACAAGATATTCATCTCCTCAACCGTCGAGGACCTCACGCCCTATCGCGACGCGGCCGAGAGCGCCATCGTCACGGCCGAGCACGCTCCCCTCAGGAACGAGTACTGGGCGGCGAGCGGTGACAAGCCACCGTACGCAGCGTGCATGAAGAAGGTCGAAGAGGCTGATGCACTTGTCGTGATCGTGGCGCATCGCTACGGCTGGGTCCCGCCGGACCAACCCGGCAAGAAGGGCTACAGCATCACCCGACTCGAATGCCTACGGGCGGTGAAAGCCAAGAAGCCGGTCTTCGCGTTCGTCATCGACAAAGCCCACCCTTGGCTGCTCGAACACGTCGATCGGAAACCAGAGGCGATCCAGCAGCTCGACGATTTCAAGACCTGGCTCAACACAAAGTTCGTCCGAAACACTTTCACCACTGCGGAAGATCTGAACAAGCACGTCCTCCATGCCATCACCATCCACGAGTGGGAGAAACAACCCCGACCAAAGCGCGCGCGCAAGAAAGCCGCCAAGAAGAGCGGTCCCGACCTCGAACCCTACCTCACCTCCCTCAAGAACGAGCACGGTCACATCGAGATCCGCGGTCTCCACGTCGGCTCGGGCAAGGCCCACCGCTTCCCCATCGACGAACTCTACGTCCCACTGAAAATGTCGCCGCAGATCGACCGGCGGCGCTCAGACAAAAAGACGGAAGAGTTACGCGGGCCGCAAACCCACCCCGGCCTGGAAGAAGCCCTCAAGGAGAGCCGCGTGGTGATCGTCGGCGACCCGGGAGCGGGCAAGACGACGTTCCTGCGCCGCATCGCCTACGACCGGGCGCGGGCGCGTCTCGAAGGCAGTCCAGGCTCTACGAAGTCCCCCTTGCCCATCTACATCCGCATGGGCCAGTTGAGCGAGCACCGGTCCGAATGCCGCAAGCGGAGGCAAGGACCCAAGTTGAACGAAAGCCCTGCCTGGCTCTGGCACTTCTTGGCGGCGCGCAGTGTCGAAGCCGAGTGGGGTCTTGACGAAGACTTCTTCCGAAAAGCAATCCACAACGGGGACGCAATCCTGCTCTTGGACGGGCTTGACGAGGCTCCGGATCGCAAGGAGCGAGCGGCCCTGGCACGAATGTTTGAGCGCGCTGTGGCTGACCACGAGAAGTGCCGCTTCGTAGTCACGACTCGTCCGCGCGCCTACGAGGGTCTGGCCGTGTTGTCCGGTTTCGCCGAAGCGCAAGTGGAACCCTTTGAGCCGGAGGCGGTGGATACCTTCTTGCGGCACTGGTCGGCGGGACTCTTCCCGAAGAACCCGCGTGGCGCCGACGAGCACCGCAACGAGCTGGCCGCCGCTCTCAAGGCCAAGCCCGAAATCCGGCGCATGGCGCGCAACCCGGTGATGCTCACGGCCCTGGCCGCCCTCTATTGGAACGACAAGCGTCTTCCGGATCAACGCGCGCTGCTCTATGAATCGATCCTGTCGTGGCTGCTGCGCTCGCGCGAGACGCTTCCCGGCCGGGCGGGGGAAGAGACCACTCGCGAACGGCTGAGCCGGCTCGCTCTGAAGATGCAGACGAACCCGAAAGGCCGCCTCACACAAGCCGGCCGCCGTTGGGCCTCGGAAGCCATCGCGGGCGAGTTCGGCGGGAACGTCAAAGAGGCGGAAGCGTTCGTGGCCCAAGAAGAAGTCGATAGCGGCGTCATTACCGGCCTCGGCAACAACGTGCGTTTCTGGCACTTGACGTTCCAGGAATACTTGGCCGCGCGCGCTGTCGCGGGACAGTCCGAGCGCGAACAGATCGAGATGTTCGCGGCCAAGGAGCGCCTGTACGATCCGGAATGGCGCGAGACCACCCTGCTGTTTGCCGGGGTGCTCTACGGGCAGGGCAAGCCGAAGGTCGACGCTTTCGTGTCAGCGATTCTCAAGAAGCTCGGCAAAGAGCCATCGCTGGCGAAAAAGGCGCGCTGCGTCGGCCTTTTAGGCGCGATGGTTCAGGATCTACGGCCCTACGGCTACGCCCCCGCCGACCCGCTCTACAAGGAGACGCTTGATGCCGTGATGGCGATCTTCGACTCGGTCGAGGGCCAGAAGATCGACCTGAGGACGCGCATCGATGCCGCCGACGCCTTGGCGCTGGCCGGCGACCCGCGCTTCGCCGACCCGGAGGCCAACTGGGTCCGCATACCGGCTGGGACCTTCTGGATGGGGGCGCAGAAGGCCAATCCCACGAAGCCCAACTACGACAAAGAAGCTGACGACGACGCAGCGCCGGTGCACGAAGTGAAGCTGAGCGCCTTTGAGATCGGCCGCTACCCGGTAACAGTAGGCGAGTATCAGCGCTTTATCGATGATGGAGGTTATCAGAAGAAAGAGTTCTGGGGAGCGGGCGGCTTTCGCAAGTCAGGCGAGGCCCCCAAGGGGTGGGACGACCAGCAGACCCGGCCTACAAGACCTGTTATCGAACTCAATTGGTACGAAGCAGCGGCCTACTGCGTCTGGGCCGGCGGGCGGCTGCTGACCGAGGCGGAGTGGGAGCGCGCCGCCCGAGGCAAGGACGGGCGCAATTACTGTTGGGGCGACGAGACCCCGTACTTGACGCGCGCAAACTTCACGGCCGGCCAAGGCACACCGTTCGAGCCGACGCCGGTGGGTCTGTTCCCGCTCGGGGCGACGCCCGAGGCCCTTCAAGACATGGCGGGCAACGTCGATGAATGGTGTTCTGATTGGTACGGCGGGGAGTACTACGGCACCTCGCCGAAAAGCAATCCGAAAGGTCCCGCTAACGGTGATTCCAGAGTCATACGCGGCGGCTCCTGGATCAACTTCACTCCGAAGTACCTCCGCTGCTCCAACCGCCTCAGGTACGATCCCGACCTCAGGGTCAACAGCTTAGGGTTCCGTTGCGTCCGGGAAGTGTTCCCTTGACTCTTTTTCCTTTTCGCTTTACCAGGGGCGAAGCCCCTGGGGGAAAATTTTTGTCGAGGCATCACGATCTCGATTGCGAACGGCTCCGACGCCGACCCGCCTCAGCGTCCGAATCTGGACCAACGCAAGAGGGTCTGATAATGAGCAGAGGCGATGGCCGTCACGCTGACGCGTTGCCATTCCCCGCTACCGAGGCGTGGACGGGAGTCCACGCTCTGGGCATTGGCTCCTGACTAGACAATCGCCGGAACAAAAGCCTTTCCCTTTGTTTTAGAGTGGGTTAAGATCTAGTTATATAACTAGTCCATCAGGACTGCTTCCAAGGAGGTCCCATGGGGTTACCCATTCGAGTCCA
>JAKZVK010000325.1:0-3984 GCA_047516085.1 Bryobacterales bacterium | reverse complement strand
GCCACCTAGGGCGTTTCCTCAACTTTGCCGCCCACGGGATCTTTGTTATGATGATCAGTAATCCCCCCCCTACACGGGCGATTCGTCCACGGGTTCTCGCTAAAGGAACGGCATGTCCACAGTTGAAGCTGCACCGGTGGCGCTAGGTCCACCTGCATCCGCAGACCGCGTCGTTAACGATTTCAGCATCCAGGTTGCCACCGTCAACGGCTCCGGAAGTCAGACGGCCAACCTCGTTCTGCTCCGGGCGTTGTTCCAGATGGGTATCCCGGTCTCGGCCAAGAACTTGTTTCCGTCGAACATCGCCGGCCTGCCCACGTGGTACACCATTCGTACCAACAAGCACGGCTTCATCGGCCGCAAGCGCGGGATTGATTTCCTCGTCGCGATGAATCCCGAAACAGCCCGCGACGATGTGCTCGATCTTCCCGCCGGCGCCGCCGTCGTTTACGACGAGCCGCTGCATCTGGACTCGATCCGCACCGACCTGCATTTCTACCCCGTTCCGTTTAACAAGCTCGTGACGCCCGTCTGCCCCAACGCCAAGCTGCGCAGGCTCGTCCGCAACATCATCTACGACGGCGTGCTGGCCTATCTGCTCGGTATCGATCTCGAGGAAATCGAGAAGGCGCTGCGGAAGCAATTCAAGAGAAAGCCCAAGGCGGCGGACCTCAACTGGAACGCCGTCACCGCCGGTTACGAATACGCCAAGCAAGAGCTGGGCAAGGCCGACCCGTTCTACGTCGAGCGGATGAACGCCACGGCCGGCAAGGTCATCATCGAGGGCAACGCGGCCGTCGCTCTGGGCGCGATGTTCGCCGGGGTCAGCGTGGTCACCTGGTATCCGATCACCCCGTCGTCGTCTGTGGCCGAGTCGCTGACCGAATACGCGCGCCAGTACCGCATGGATCCCGAAACCGGCAAGGCCACATTCGCGATCGTGCAGGCCGAAGACGAGCTCGCTTCGATCGGCATGGCCATCGGCGCCGGTTGGGCCGGCGCCCGCTCGATGACCACCACCGCCGGCCCCGGCATCTCGCTGATGTCGGAGTTCATCGGCCTCGGCTATTTCGCCGAGATCCCCGTCGTCATCGTCAACGTCCAGCGCATGGGGCCCTCGACCGGCCTGCCCACCCGCACCGCGCAAGGCGATCTGCTGGCCTGCGCGACGCTGTCGCACGGCGACACCAAGCACCCCTTGTTGATCCCCTCGACGCCCGAGGAATGCTTCACCATGACCGGCCAGGCCTTCGACCTCGCCGAGGAGTTGCAGACCCCCGTCTTCGTGATGATGGACCTCGACCTCGGCATGAACTACTGGATGGCCGACGAGTTCAAATACCCGACCAAGCCTTTCAAGCGCGGCAAGGTGCTCGACGCCGCCGACCTGGAGCGCTTGGGCGAGTTCTCGCGCTATCGCGACGTCGATGGCGATGGCATCTGCTACCGTACGCTTCCCGGCACCGACCATCCGCTCGCCGCCTACTTTACCCGCGGCACCGGACACAACGAACACGCCCAATACAGCGAACGCCCCGCCGACTGGGCCCGCAACATGGAGCGCCTCAGCCGTAAGTTCGAGACCGCCCGTTCGATGATGCCGCGTCCGGAGATCGACCTCGTCGAAGACGCCTCCGTCGGCTTCATCGGCTGCGGCACCAGCAACTGGGCGATCGTTGAGAGCCGCGAACAGTTGAAGGCCGAGCACGACACCAACACTTCGTATCTGCGTCTGCTGGCCTACCCGTTCGACAAAGAGTTGACCGACTTCATCCGGCGGCACCACCACGTCTACATCGTCGATCAGAACCGCGACGGCCAATTGTTCGAGCTGATTCGCTCCGACACGCCGGCGGAGCTGGTCGAGCGCCTCCGCAGCGTCCGCTATTTCGGCGGACTGCCGCTCGATGCGCGCACCGTCACCGAATCCGTTGTTGAGCAGGAGGGCCTGTGAGCACCGCGACCGCCCCGCCACCCAAGAAGGTCAACCGTATTGGCCTTGAGTTGAAGGACTACCGTGGCCTCAAAACCACGCTCTGCGCCGGCTGCGGCCACAACTCGATCTCCGAGCGCGTCATCGAGTGTTTCTACGAGATGGGCGTCCAGCCGACCCGCGTCGCGAAGTTTTCGGGCATCGGGTGTTCCTCGAAATCGCCGGCCTACTTTCTCAACATGTCGCACGGGTTCAACGCCGTGCACGGACGCATGCCCTCGGTCGCCACCGGGGCCATGCTTGCCAACAAGACCCTGCTGGCGTTGGGCGTCACCGGCGACGGCGACACCGCCTCGATCGGCATCGGGCAGTTCGTTCACCTGATGCGGCGCAACCTGCCGATCATCTACGTCATCGAAGACAACGGCTGTTACGGCCTCACCAAGGGACAGTTCTCGGCCACCGCCGACATGGGCTCCACGGCCAAGAGCGGCATCGCCAACGACCTGCCTCCCATCGACACCTGCGCGCTGGCGATCCAACTCGGCGCGACCTACGTAGCGCGCTCCTTCTCCGGCGACAAAAAGCAGTTGCAGGCAATCTTGAAGGGCGCCATCGCCCACCGCGGCACGGCCATGATCGACGTCATCTCCCCGTGCGTCACCTTCAACGACCACGAGGGCTCGACCAAGAGCTACACCTACGTCCGAGACCACCGCAGCGAGCTCAACTCGGTGGACTTCGTCCCCTTCTTCAACGAGATCCAGGTCGAGGAGGAATTCGAGCCCGGCACCGTCCGCGAGGTGACGCTGCACGACGGCTCGACGCTGGTTCTCAAGAAGGTTGAGGAAGGCTACGACCCCACCAGCGAGACCGACGCTATCCGAGCGCTGCACCAGCATGCCGCGAAAGGCGAAGTGCTGACCGGCGTGTTCTTCGTCGGCGAGGACAAGCCCAACTTCGTCGACCTGCTCGATCTCGGCGACATCCCGTTGGCGCAAGTCTCCGAAACCACCGGCGGCCGCCCGCCGGAATCCTCCCTCCAAGACATCATGGAAGACCTGCGCTAGAAGGGGTCTGCCGCGCCCCGGCAATGTAGGGGCACGGCATGCCGTGCCCGCTCCGCGAACCGCATCCACATCCGCAATCGTAGGGGCGGGCCCCCCCTGCGCCCGCCCAACAGCCGCGACGCGCACCGATGCCCCTTGCCCGGTGCCGCGACCGCTCACGACTCACGATCTCTGCCACCCACCCGCGCATCCCAATCGTAGGGGCGGGCCCCCGCGCCCGCCCTGCCGTCTGCTCGCATCTCAACGGGCTCAACGGTTCACGCCACACGAACCCAAGCCGCGCAACCGCGCCTTGATACTGGCCCTGGGCGTAAGCCCAGGGAACTCCGTGCGTCCCCCAACCCATCCGGGGCTTGGAATCGTGACTCGTTTGGCGGGGAGGCCCGCGCCGCGAATCGCATCCACATCCGCAATGGAACCACCGCGGACGTCGACGTGAACTCACCGGAACATAGGTTTGCGCTGACCCGAACATAAGTTGTAGGGGCGGGCCCCCGCGCCCGCCCACCTGCAACTACGGATCACAAACCTATCCAGCCGCGCAGCGGCGTTGGACGTTAGCCTGGGGTGGAGCCGTTTTACGGCGCAACCCCAGGAACAGATCATCAAGAGACAGAAGCCCTGAAAGGGGCGTTGGACGGCACCCTCACTCGCAACGTACCGCTTCACACCATCGACATTCAATTGGCGGACCCCTCCCAACACCCGCCCGCTCCCGGACCCATTCCCCTGCGACTAGCTAGCCGCGTGGCGGCGCCTTAATACTGGCCCTGGGCGCAAGCCCAGGAAAGTCCGTGCGCCCCCCACCCCATCCGGGGCCTTGGACTGGCTGCCAAGGCAGCCAGTCCAAGGCCCCGTGTGTTTTTTTGCTCCTCACCCGAGCTTCCTGGGGCTCACGCCCCAGGCTAGAGCATTTTCATAGGTTTCATAGTCCATAGCCGCAGTGACGGAAGCAGGCTTGGACGCTCTGCGGGGTGACCG
>JAKZVK010000324.1:0-11821 GCA_047516085.1 Bryobacterales bacterium | reverse complement strand
CTGCTGTTGGGGTCGCGGCGGTCCGAGACCTAGAGGCGGTGAGGGATGAGAGAGTTGCGCTCTGCCGGCTTTCGAGGTTCGTCAGGGTGCGTGCCGGACCCTCCCTCAGGGGCGCAAGAATACGCGGACAGAGACCTCCAGGAATAGAGGCACGGACGGTGGCTCGAGGTGACCGCGGACTCCCGTCCGCGGCTCGGTTGTGGCGGGCTGAACACCCTCTGGTCTGGGTCTTCGTTGATCTGGTTGAGTCGAAGCCGCAGCCGACAGCAGTTAAGGCGATTCAGCACCACAACCGAGCCGCGGATGGAAATCCGCGGTGGCCGCGGACTGCCGGGCTGTTGTTTCACGGCCTCTGATGGTCACGGCTCGGTTGCTTCGTGCTTCGCCTCGCCGCGTGGTGAGAGGGCGGCCGCGGCAACGCCCACCTATTCGGACGTAAAGCCGATCTGGCCGTGCTGCCCGTCGCAGAAGGGTTTGTTCTCCGAGGCTCCACAACGGCAGAGCGCTCCCTTTTGAGAGTGCATCCGCTTCCCGTCACTCCCAACGAAGGTGAGCGGCCCCTCAAACAGAAGCGGGCCGTTGGGTAGCGCGGTGAGTTTCAACTTAGCGGCCTCGCCCTCTACCGGCGCTCCCGGGCCTGAGCCGAGCGCCCCGCTATCCTGGAAGCCCGCCTTAGCATGGGCGCCGTCGCAGAGCGGCTTGTTCTCAGACGCCCCGCACCGGCATAGCGCTACGCGCATATCCGTGAGCAACGCCTCGCCTTCGTGCGTGACCATCTCCACGTCGCCGTGTACGTACACGGTCCCGTCCGCCGCGACCGTGGCGGTGTTCCCCTCCGGTGCGGACTCGGCCGGCCCACCATCCGCCCGCTCGAAATGCAGCGCGCCCGTCGGACACGCCACCACCACCCGCAAAAGCGCGTCAGGGCCGGCTTGGTCAGGAAGGATCCAAGGCTTCCTCTCCGGGTCGAACACTTCGGGCAAGCCGTGAACACACTCGGCCGCGTGAATGCATCTCACCGCGTCGTAAGTCACCGCAGCCTTTTCCCCGGTATAACGGCGCACCTTCTCTTTCATCAGCTTTGCCTGATGGTCCTGCCATCGCCCGCCGCGCGCGTCAGAACAGCAACTTCACGCCGAACTGAATCTCGCGCCCATCGCGGGCCGAGAGCACGCGGCCGAAGCCCGGTGTCCCGAAGAACAGATTAGGCAGGCCGAAGTTCGGGGTGTTCATCACATTGAAAAACTCCGCCCGGAATTGTAGCGTCGTTGTTTCGGTGATCGCGGTGTCTTTGAGCAGCGACATATCTACGTTGCGCAGCGAGGGCCCGCGGACCACGTTGCGCCCGGCGTTGCCGAACGATCCAAACGGTGGCAGCGCGAAGGCCGCGGTGTTGAACCAGAGCTGCGGGTCGGGGTTCGCGAGAACAGCATTCCCAACCACGTTCGGCCGGTCGCCCGCACCGAAGCCCAGGTTCGCAAAGCCCGTATTACTGTTATCGAATTCGCCCGGCAGCGCCACCGTGAACGGCTGGCCGGTCTGGAAGGTCATCACGCCGTTCATCTGCCAATTGCTGATCAGCGCCCCGACCAGCCCCGTCGCGCGGCCGCCGAACCGCTTGCCCTGTCCCACCGGCAGGTCGTAGATATAGCTGCCCGTGAAGCGGTGACCGACATCGAAACTCGACAGCGCTCTCTCCGCGCTGATGTTGTTGCTGTCCTGCGGATAGTTGGCGTCCGCGCCGCTGGGGAAGAACCCCGAAGCGTTGTCGATCGACCGCGACCAGGCGTAGGAGAACATGCCCGTCAGCCCGCCTCGCAAGCGGCACTGCAAGCGTGCGTGCAGGCCGTGGTAGATCGAGTCGAACGCCGAACCGATCTGATTGATGTCGAGGAAGAAAGGCACCGGGCGCAGGTTGGGCATCTGCGGGCTCGGGGCCGGCTGGTTGATGTCGCGCGCGCCCAGCAGCTTTGTCCCCTTCGTGCCGAAGTAACCCGTCTCGAGCACCAGGCCGTGGCCGAAGTCCGTCTCAACTGTCGCGTTCCATTGCTGCGTGTAACCGGTGCGCAGCCGCCGGTCGTAGGTGAACGCGCTGGGCGGCACGGGCGCTTGCGACCCCGACGGCCAGGGGTTGTCGATCGTAATCGGCGCCTGTTGCGAGGGGAAGAAGAGCTGGAAGTTGAACAGCGGCGGGTTGAAGTAGATACCCTGTCCGGGCGCCAGCGGCGAGAAGTTGTAATACACGCCATAGCCGGCCCGCAGCACAGTCCGCCGCGACCCCAACGGGCTCCAGGCCAGGCCGACACGCGGTGCGAAGTTGTTCTTGTCGGAAGGGTATCCGGCACGCGGAACGCCGTTCGTCCCCACCGGCACGATTGACAACGTGTCCGGATCGTAGACCGCAGCGGCGTTGTTCGCGTCATGCGCCGGCGTGTTGTATTCGTACCGCAGCCCCAGGCTGATCGTGAGGTCTTGCCGCACGCGCCAGCTATCGTGCATGAAGACGTTCGCCGCGCCGGTCCGCAAGGCCTGCGGGTTGTCCGAAGCCGCCCCTCCGGTAAATGTCGGCAGGCCCAACAGCAGATCGGCCAGCGCGTTCTGCGTGTAGGCGAAGTTAGTGAAGTTGATCAGGCCGCGGGATTGCACGTCGCGGAAAGCGTCCTGGCCAATCCAGCGCTGCTCGAAGCCGAACTGCAACAGATGGTCGCCGCGCGTGTAGCTGATGGTATCGAGGATCTGATAGCTGTTGACGACACTTTGCTGCGGGTTGTTGAACTCATCGCCCAGCGACGAGAAGCCCGTCACGTTGATAAAGCTCAGTCCCAAGTCGCGCGGCCGGGTGCCGAAGTCGGGAAGACCGACCTCCTGGTTGACGCTGCGGCCGATGTTCTCGTGAAACACGCGCGATGCCACGCGGTTGTAGCCAAAGCGCAACTCGTTGATCCAAGCCGGTCCCAGCGTGTGCGTCTCGCCGACCATCAGGTTCTGCCCGCGCTCGACGACGTCATTGCCGTACCCGGGCACCGCCGAGAACGCAGCCGCCGCGTAGGGTTCGAACAGGTCCCGGTCGCCAAAGCTGTAGCGGCCCGTCAGCGTGCCGCCACTGCCGACGGCCTGGTCGAACCGAACATCGAAGCGGTCGTTGCGGTCCGACTGCCCGGGGCTGCCGATGTAGTTCTGGCCCGGCACGTCGCGATTGGGCAGCGGGTAGAGCCCGGCGACGGCGACCCCAATGGGATGCGCGAACGGCAATCGCCCGTCCGGGAACGGCTGCCCTGTCGTGAAGTCGATCGGCCGTGGCAGGATGCTTTGCGAGAAGTCGCCCATCCTCTCGGCCGCGCTGGGTACGTTCGTCCCGCGCGTGATCGCGCGCCGCTCTCGCAGCCCTTCGTAGTCGGCGAAGAAGAAGCTGCTGTTCTTGCGCAACGGTCCGCCGACAGCGAACCCGAACTGATTGCGCCGCAGCTTCGGCGTCGGGCCGTCGGACGCGCTGAAGAAGTTCCGCGCATCGAGCACGTCGTTGCGAAAGAACTCGTAGACCGACCCGTGAAACTCGTTGCTGCCCTGCTTGAGCAGGATCGCCACCTGTCCGCCGCTCTGGCGTCCGTAGGCCGAGTCGGTGTTGCTGGTGTGAATGCGGAACTCCTGGATGGCGTCGGCCGAGGGCGCCAACGAGAAACTGTTCAGAACCGGGTCCATGGCATAGACGCCGTCGAAGATGTAGGCGTTGGCATCCTCGCGCGAGCCGGACGTCTGCAACGCGAAGCGCCCGCGCTCGGAGCCCGCTGACCCTTGTACGCTCGGTGTCACGCCGGGGGCGAGCAAGGCCAAGTCGATGAAATTCCGTCCGTTGAGCGGCAGGTTGACGATATAGTTGTTCGGGATCACGGTACCCGAAGCCGCCGACTCGGCTCCGAGCGCCACCAACTCAGCGGTGACGGTGATCTCTTCAGACAGGTCACCCACCTGAAGCACGAGGTTGCGCCTCGCCTGCTCGCCCACCGTCAGCTCGACGCCCTCCTGCGTCAGCTTCTTGAATCCGGTCGCCTCGACCTCGATCCGATAGAACCCTGCGGACAGCGCCGGCGCCGCGTAGTAACCCCGCTCGTTACTGCGCGTCACCCGGACGAGGCCGGTGCGCGTATTGGTGATCGACACCTGCGCATCGACGACCACGCCGCCCGAGACATCGTTCACCTGCCCGCGCAGTGACGACCCCACTGTTTGGCCCCACAGCGGTACGCTCGCCGATACGAGGGCGAAAACGAACCATAAGATAGACGGCAACCGCATTGATTCTCCTCTCAACCCGGCCCTCTGAGCACGGACTGACAATAAGGCCATCTTAGTCGGCGGCCGGGGAGGCTGTCCAGCAGCCCTTTCCAGCCGCGTCCGTCGACCCGCGGGACGCTCCCGTCGACCATTAGGGCTCCTCAGTCATACCTCTTAGGCCGTCCGCCGCCAGTTGCCTGCTAGAATGGTCCCCAACACCTAACGTACTATGTCTTTCACTCGACGCCAATTCCTCGTCGGCTCGGCGGGTGTGCTTGTCGCGGGCGATCGGTTGAACGCCTGCCACGTCTCCCGCGGCCTCAGCGAGGTCAAGGGTCCACAATTCATCATCGCGGCGTTGGCCGCCCTCAACCGGCGCGGGCAGATCGACGCCGGACTGGTCCGCGATTACCTCAATTACCTGTCCGTCAACGGCGTGCAAACGATTCTCGTCAACGGAACGACCGGCGAGTTCGCGTCCTTCTCGGTGCTCGAGCGCAAGTGGGCGCTGCAGACCTACCTCCGCCACCGTGGTGCGTTGCGGGTCATGTGCCACGTGGGAGCGAACAACGTTCGCGAGACGATCGAGCTACTGCGCCACGCCGAGTGTATCGGCGTGGAGGCCGCGCTGGTCCTGCCGCCCTTCTATTTCAAGAACAACTCGGTCGACGGGCTGGCGGCTTTCTTCGAGCCAGTGTTAGAGGCGTCGCGCATTCCCGTCATGCTTTACAACATCCCCCAATTGAGCGGTGTCTCGATTCCGGTTGAATTGGTGCGGCGGCTCGCGCGTCACCCGCGGCTCTATGGCGTCAAAGACTCCTGGGGCAAACCCGCGTGGACCGCGGCCTGCATCCGCGCCTTCCCCAAACTCAAGATCTTTACCGGCGCGTCGGCGCTGGTCGAAAGCGTGCTGGCGCAAGGCGGCGGCGCTCTGACCGGCAATGGCAACATCTTTCCCCGGGAGACGGCGTCGGTCTTTCAAGCGCATCTGACCGGGACCGATACCTCCGGACCGCAGAAGCACCTCAACGAGCGCGTCGCGCTGATGAAGAGTTTCCCGGTCATTCCCACGATGAAATTCCTGCTGCGTGAAATGGGCGTGGCCGATATGCGCCTGCGGCCACCACTCGTGGAATTGACGCAGGAGCAGAAAGCAGAATTACGAACCCGCTTCCAGCAGGCCGGCCTGCTTTCGTAGGACCCGTCGCGGCCGCCCCGTCGTGGCCCACTTGGCTCGAAGAAGCGCCGGCTTTACCGGACCGTGCAGCCAGATTGCTCGCCATGAGAAACCTCGTCAATCAGGCCGTCACCGCCGCGGCGGCCTGTCTACTGCTCATCCCGCCCGCAGCCGCCGCCGACCCATCACTCGCCGGCCATTGGAAGCTGCAAGGCGACGCCCGCGACCACTCGGGGAAAGGTAACCATGGCCGCAACGTCGGCGTGGACCTTGCGCCGACCGCGGCGCGCTTCGACGGCAGGAAATCCTACATCGAAGTGCCCACCAACCCCTCGCTCGACCTCGGTGCCGGCGACTTCACCCTGTCGCTGCACGTTGAAACCGCTGCTGACCTCGACGACACCCTCGGCGACCTGCTCACACAATACGATCCCGAAACCCGCCGCGGCTTCAACCTCTCGATCAAGCACAACGCCGGCGTCACCGGCAGCCAGGCTAACTATCGCAACCTGCACTTCGGCATCGACAACGCGCAAGCCGCAGAGTGGACCGACCACGGCCGGCCAGGCAAGTCCATCTTCAACCACTCCATGGCCGTCCATGACGGCAAGCTCTACGTCGGCACCGTTGAAGGCCGGACCAATGCCGACCAGGGGCACGTCTATCGCCTCGACAACGGCAACTGGACTGACCTCGGCGCCCCCTCGAAGAGCAACGGCGTCACGGCCATGGCGAGCTACAACGGCAACCTCTACGTGGGGGTGTCTCGAGTGCTGCTGCACTATTCCGGTCTTGAGCCCACCATCTCACACCACATCGGCGGCAAGGTCTTCCGCTACGAAGACGGCCAATGGGTCGACTGCGGCCAGTTGCTAGGCCTCGACGGCGTCAACGGCATAGTCGTCTTCCGCGGCAGGCTCTACGTCTCGGGTTTCTACCAGCCCGGCCTGTTTCGCTACGAGGGCGGGCAGGGGTGGACGGCGCTCGGCTCGCCCGGCGACGTGCGTCCCGAGGCCTTGTGTGTCTACAACGGAGCGATCTACGCCACCGGCTATGACGAAGGAGCCGTCTATCGTTTCGATGGTGAGAAGTGGAGTCACACCGGCCGGCTTGGCGACAGCACGCAGGTCTACGGCATGGCGATCCACCGGGGAAAGCTTCACGCCGGGAGCTGGCCCAAGGCGACCGTCTACCGCTACGAAAGCGACGACCACTGGGTCAGCACGGGCCGCCTCGGCGAGGAACAGGAAGTCATGGGCCCGAACATCTACAACGGCAAGATGTACTTCGGGTCGCTTCCGCTCGCGCGTATTTTCCGCCACGACGGCGACGACCGCTGGACGCCTATCGGCCGTATCGACCACACGCCGGACGTGAAGTACCGCCGTGCCTGGTCGATGGCCGTCTATCAGGGCAGGCTTTTCGTGGGCACGCTACCGTCGGGTCACGTCTGGTCGTTCGAAGCCGGGAAGAACGCAACCGACGACCACCCGCTGCGCCCGGGCTGGCGGCACATCGTCGCGATGCACCAAGGCACGACGCTCAAGCTCTACATCGACGGGACGCAGGTCGCTACCTCGTCGACATTCGACCCTGCAGCTTACAACCTCTCGAACGGCCGGCCTCTCCGCATTGGCTTCGGGGAGCACGACCACTTCAACGGCCGCATGAAAGATGTGCGCATCTATCGCCGCGCCTTGACCGAGGACGAACTCGGTCGGTTGTGAATTGCAGAAACGAAATGTAGGCGTGGACCTCTCGCCGAACGCTCACGAAAAAAAGAGGCCGGTTTTACCCGGCCTCTCCGATTGCCTCGCGAGCCTCGCAAACAGCGGGCCCGCTATGTGAGCGCTGTGTTTAGTAGTGATCCGGGGGCATGCCGCCTGCCGGCATGGCCGGCTCGGGCTCCGGAATCTCGCTGACAATCGCCTCGGTCGTCAGCATCAGTCCCGCGATCGACGCCGCGTTCTGCAGAGCGGTGCGGGCGACCTTGGCCGGATCGATGACGCCGGCCTTGACCAAGTCGCCATAGTCATCGGACTGCGCGTTATAACCGAACGCGGCGTCCTTACTGTCTCGCACCTTTGCACACACGATCGCACCTTCCTGGCCGGCGTTCTGCGCGATCCAGCGCAGCGGCTCTTCCAGAGCACGGCGCACCACGCGAACGCCGACAGCCTCGTCCGGATCGTCAGGCTTCACGTCGTCGAGGACCTGCCCCGCCCGCAGCAAGCAGACGCCGCCGCCGGGAACGATGCCCTCTTCCACGGCCGCCCGCGTGGCGTGCATGGCGTCTTCGACGCGCGCCTTGCGCTCTTTCATCTCGGTCTCGGTCGCGGCGCCGACTTTGATCACGGCCACGCCCCCGACGAGCTTCGCCAGCCGCTCCTGTAGCTTTTCGCGGTCGTAGTCCGAGGTGGTCTCTTCGATCTGGGCGCGCAACTGCTTCACGCGGCCCTCGATGGCCTCCTTGGTGCCGGCGCCTTCGACGATGGTGGTGTTGTCTTTGTCGATGAGGATGCGCTTCGCCTTGCCGAGGTCGTCCATTTGGACGACCTCGAGCTTGATGCCGGTCTCCTCCATGATGGCCTTGCCGCCGGTGAGGGTGGCGATATCGTCGAGCATCGCCTTGCGCCGGTCACCGAAGCCCGGGGCCTTGACCGCCGCGATGTTGAGCGTGCCGCGCAGTTTGTTCACAACGAGTGTCGCGAGGGCCTCGCCTTCGACGTCCTCGGCCACGATCAGCAGCGGCTGTCCGGAGCGCGCCGTCTGCTCGAGCAGCGGCAGAAGGTCCTTCATGTTGCTGATCTTCTTCTCGTGGATGAGGATCAGCGCGTTCTCGAGCACGACTTCCATCGAGTCCTGGTCGGTGACGAAGTAAGGGGAGAGGTAGCCGCGGTCAAACTGCATGCCTTCGACCACGTCCAGCTCGGTCTCCATGCCCTTGCCTTCTTCCACCGTGATAACGCCGTCTTTGCCGACCTTCTCCATCGCCTGGGCGATGATGCCGCCGATAGTCGGATCGTTGTTCGCCGAGACGGACGCCACCTGCGCGACGGCATCTCCTTCGACCGGCCGCGACATCTTGTGAATCTCGTCGACGAGCTTTCTCGCCGCCAGGTCGATACCGCGCTTGAGCGCCATCGGGTTGGCGCCCGCCGCGACGCTCTTGACGCCTTCGCGGAACATGGCCTGCGCCAGAATCGTGGCGGTCGTGGTGCCGTCACCGGCGACGTCACTCGTCTTCGAGGCGACCTCGCGAACCATTTGCGCGCCGATGTTCTCCAACTTGTCTTCCAGCTCGATCTCTTTGGCCACCGTCACGCCATCCTTGGTCACGGTGGGCCCGCCAAACTTCTTTTCAAGGACCACGTTGCGGCCCTTGGGCCCGAGCGTCACTCTTACCGCGTTTGCCAGCTTGTTGACGCCCGCCAGGATCGCCTTGCGCGAATCTTCTCCGTAACTAATCTGCTTTCCAGCCATGTTTTCTTTTCTCCCTTTCGCGGCCGCGCCTCGGCGTACCGCACCTTCGATGAGGACTGGAATCGTCCAGCCCTATTTCGAGTCCTTTGTCGTTTCCTTCTTCTCGGTCTGCGGCTCCTTCAATTCCCAGCCGGTATCGACATCAAGGTCCGGCAGCGCCTTCTTGAGTTCCGCAATTCCTTGCTCGGTCGCCTTGGTCTGCCACACGTAGAGCTTCTTAAGATTCGTGAGCCCTTTCAAGTGAGCCAAGCCGGCGTCGCCGACCTCGGTGCCGTATACATTCAAGTACTCGAGGTTCTTGAGGCCCTTGAGGTTCGCTAACCCGGCGTCGGTGATCCCGGTGCGCTCCAGGTGCAGAGCGACGAGAGAACTCAAGCCCTTGAGATGCCCCAGCGCGGCGTCGGTGATCTGGGTCCCACCCAGATGGACGCGCATGACGTCACCCAACTTCGCCACGTGCGCCACTGTGTCGTTACTCAGGGAATCCGACGCCAGATGGAAATCGACTTCCAGGCGCTTGTCGTTCTGGGCGATCTCCCTGACGCTGCCTTCTGCCTCCTCGATGGCCTTGATGGCCTCTTGCTGACTCTGTTCCTGCGCGTGCGCAGACACGCCCGCGATGCTCAACACACAAATGCACGCCGGCGCGATGGCGATGAACGTCTTCATCGAAGCCTCCTAATCAATGAAGCCGGTCCGATTGACGACCGAGCTACGACCTGACTCAGGCAGTACTTATTATTCCATGCGAGAGGAGCGGAATTCCGTCGCCGCTCCGAACAGCCTTCCGGGAAGGGTTGACCGCATCTACTGCGAATCTCTTATTGTAAACCAACGCGGCCCCAGGCTCCAGTCGCGGAGGAACGTGTGTCGTGGGAGCGCCCCGGCAGCAGGGTGCTCTCTTCAACTCGAGCCACCGGCGAAGCTCTTGACGGACGCCTCCAGCGGAACAGCCGCCTCGACCCCAATCGCCTCGCGAACCAACGACGCGAGAGCACCGATGAAGCGCGGCTGATCGTTGAGGCCCGCCGTCATCTCAAAGCGCTTCACGCCATGCTCGAGGGCCTCTTCCCGCGCTTCGATGTTGATCTCCGAAAGCGTCTCGACGTGGTCGGACACAAACGCGATCGGGACCACCAGCATCGATTCCACGCCGTCGGCGCCAAGCTTTGCGTTGATCTCGCGTAGCGTGGGATGCAGCCACTTCTGGCTGCCGACCTTACTCTGATAACAGACCGTGCTCGCATTCGACCAGCGCCCGCGAGCCAGCACCAGCTCGACCGTCTTCTCGATCTGCGACTGGTAGGGGTCGCCGCCGTCAATCACGCTCTGCGGCACACTATGGGCGCTGAAGACCAGGTGGACTCCGTCGGGCTGCTCGAACCGAGCCAAGCCCTCGTTGATCCGGTCGACGACCGAGTCGAGATACGGTTCGAACGTATGGAATTCGCGAATCACTTGGGCGGGCACGTCCAGGGCGGCGTCGCGGCAGCGCCGCTCCCACTCGTTGAGGCTGCTGCCGGTGGTCGTCGACGAATACTGCGGATACAGCGGCAGCAGCACCAACTCATCACAGCCGGCCTGCAGCACGCTTTCGACGGCCTCCTTCGTAAACGGATTCCAGTAGCGCATCGCAACGAAGACACTCGTGTCTATGGTCTCTCGTAGGACGGCTTCAAGCGCCTTGGCCTGCCGCTCGGTGACCTCGCGGATGGGCGAGCGTCCGCCGATTTCGGCGTAGTGGTTGCGCACCTTCTTGGCGCGACCCTTCGAGATCAGCTTTGCGAGAACCGGCCGCGCCAGCTTCGCCAGCGGGAAGTCGATGATCTCCGGGTCGCGGAACAGGTTGTAGAGAAACGGCTCGATGGCATCGAGAGAGTCAGGTCCCCCGAGCTGAAACAGGACCACACCGATCTTCTTGCCAATCTTCTTGTTCATCACGCGCTGGTCTTACCTAACGAAACGGGGAGGCCCTCGATGCTTCGAGGCTGTGGGGGGTGAACCTTCCATGATACGCCACCGCGCCAGGAGTCGGCAAAGCCGGTCGTGGCGTGGCGTAAGGCTCCAGCCTTGCCGAGTCTCGATTCTTCGGGACTCAGGATGGCAAGCGACCGAGCAGCGGCTAAGGCTAGCGGACCTGAGAACCGAAAAATCGGTTCTCGGCACCCCTAGAGGCTTACGCCACGCCTTATTGCGCCGGCAACTCAAAAGTCAGCGAGGCCCACCAGCTCTGCCAGTTAGCGCGATCATCCTCAACACGATCATCCCCCACACGATCGTCCTCGACGCGCTCCATGTGCACCGCTTTGATCAGCCAGGCGCCCGGCTGCTTCAACCCCAGTACCACCCGTCCCTGCTTGTCAGTACGGCCGCGAACAGCACGCTCCGGCTCGCCGTGTGGATAGCCAACTACCAGGACCCCTTCCAGAGGCCGGCCTTCCCGCAGCATCCGCAGCGGCAACTCGCCCCCCGGGGTCACTGCGTAGGGATTCTTCTCCGCGACCAACTCCACCGGCAGGCCCACCACGCGATCAAAGCCCGCGCTGCTCCCAGCCTCCCCAGCACGCAGCAGCGACTTCACGCAGCGGCTGAAACGCTCCTTGCCCGCGGCTTCTCGCTCGCCTCTGCGCGCGCGCTCTTCGATGATGCGGTCGAGACCCTCCTGGCGCACGTACTTTTCGAACTCGGCTGCGTCAAGCTCCACGAACGACGAAGTGCTGTGGTAGGCAATCAAGTGTAGGCCGGGTTGCTCCAGACGAACGGAACCCGCCGGATCCATCCCGTCAACCCCGCGCACCCCAGCCTCGGTGTCGGGACCGAAGTGAGTGAACGCGATGATCCGGCGCGGGTTGCGAGCCAGGGGGTCGCCTCGAAAGTGCTCGCCGACCC
>JAKZVK010000323.1:0-14902 GCA_047516085.1 Bryobacterales bacterium | reverse complement strand
CATGCTCCATTGTGGAAAACCGAGCCGGGCGAAAACCGCCTGCGCGAGTTGAAATCGATAAAACCTGCGGTGAACCCTAAAGTGGTGATACCGCGCCGGTTACGCAGAGCAGCCAAGGCGTTAGCCGGACACTACTGATTTAGGTTCTAGTTCCCGAGAGGGAGTGGGGGTTCGACTCCCCCCGTTCGCACCAATCAGTTCAACAACTTACGGCCCTCCTTTCCGGCAACTCCTTCTGGAAAAGTCCCAGGTGTCCTTGAAGTGTCCTTGTCACGAGCTTTTTCAAGCTCCGCCACGTGCCGATCGAGCCGCGCGGCGGCTTCGTGTAGATCTCGCTCGCTGACGATGTTGTAGCGCTCGAAGACGGAGCGGGTTTTGTGGCCTGAAATGGCCATCGCAACACGCTCGGGGACGCCTGCTCGTACGAGATTCCGGATGCCCGTGCGTCTGAGGTCGTGGAACAGCTTGGTCGGTCGACCGATATTCTCGTCCCACAGGCCAGCCCGCTTGGCAGCATCGTCCCAAGCCTTTCGAAAGTCCTTGATCCGCTTACCGTGTCGGAAGAAGACCCACGGACAGTCGGGCCAGTGCTGATCCCGGATTTGTTTCTGCAGGGTCAGTACATCGAACAGCTCTCCCATCAGCGGGATTGTGCGGGCCTCCTCGTTCTTGGTTTCGTCCGCTTCGAGGCGCACGACGCGCCGCGCGAGATCCACGCGGGGCCATTGCAGTTGGAGGATCTCTCCCTTCCGGCAGCCGGTGTAGTAGCCAAAGGTCAGGACCGGCCGCAGGTACTCAGGGAGTTCGATTCTCAGGGAAAAGAATTCGTCGTATTCGAAAAACCCCTGCCGCGGCGGGGCCTCTTTCAACCGAGGAAAGACCGGAACACGCTTCATCTGTGGCGGGCTCTTTCGACTGGCCAAATAGAACGCGCGGCGCAGGAAGGCCAGCTCGCGGTTGATTGTGCCGTTGCTTCTGCCGGCGAGGCGCCGGTGTTCGACGTAGCGCTCCAGGTCTGTCGTCTCGATCCTCGCAGCCTGCACGTATCCAAAGAAAGGCCGAAGATGACGGTC
The DNA here is from genome assembly GCA_047516085.1 of Bryobacterales bacterium. Lineage (GTDB taxonomy): Bacteria > Acidobacteriota > Terriglobia > Bryobacterales > UBA6623 > JAKZVK01. Next base: position 13,829 of record JAKZVK010000323.1, on the reverse strand, counting down.
TACAATCTGCGCCCAGTCCACAGACTTGGAGTTGTCCTCGTAATTGGAGAACAGGTCGTCCAGTAGATCCGCGACGCGAACTTTCTCGGCTCGAGGTCCGAGGTACGAGCCGATGCCGATCTCGATCAGCCTCTTCTTCAACAGCTCTTGCGCAACTCTGTAGCGAGTGCTCTTGCTGCTCTCACGTATCTGCTTGCCGTTGACGTAGTACTCGATCGTCCACGTGCTCAGCTGTACCGTGGTCCCGTCAGGGAGACGCTTAGTGCGACGACGTCTGGATCCGAATTGTCGATGTCCGCTTGTTCGATCTCGTCCGCGAGCACGGTGAGTTGGGTGCGCCGGATGCCCTGCTTCAGCAGACCCGTCAGTCGAGCGTCGATTACTTGCGCCAGACTCCCGAGTTCCTCTCGAATGGTCTTTGTCTTGCGGACCAACACGGCAAGAATCCGGTCCTCGGGACGCTGCTTGTAGAAGAAGTAGTAGCAGTGGACAACGGGCTGCGGCTGTAGTTTGCGGTCGATGCGGCCGTTGCGCTGCTCCATGCGACTCGGGTTCCACGGCACGTCAAAATGGAAAAGATGCCAGCAATGCGCCTGAAGGTTGAGACCCTCTCTCGCGGCATCGGTGGCAATCAGGATGCGGACGGGAGGCTGCTTCGGATCGGCGTTGAACGCCCGCTTGATGGCTTCGCGCTTGTCCAGCGGCGTGGGGCCTTGGTAGACCTCGATCCGCTCATCAGCGCGATCGGTTTGAGCAATCGCCGCCTGGAGCTGCTGTTGGAGGTAGCGTCTGGTATCTTCCCACTCTGTAAAGATGATGACGCGCAGGTCGTTCCACTTGGGAGACGTCTCCGGGACGACGCCAGACTCCGGCAGCCCCGGACACATGTTTTCTCGAATCCAGTTGACCAGATACCAACCTTCGCATCAGGAAGAGCATGGCTCTCCTCAGCGATGGTCGTCATCTCATCGAGCAGGGCGTCTTCTTGCTCGAGTGGCAACCCGCTCGCCGCTGCTGCGCTGGCGGCTTCAATCTGAGCTTCTTCTTCGGCCCGTAGGTCCTCTTCGCTCAGTTGCGCACGGTCGTCATCCGCGCCAACGCTGTTCGTCAGCAGTTTAGCTTAGGCTTCATCGGTTCGGTTATCGATCGGCGGGCCGCAACTCAGCCTGGCGTAAGAACGCAATCGTCTTCCTTCCGAGGGTTTTGCCCTCCCACTTTCGGATCACGTGAAATCTTCGAAGATCGTACTCTTTGGCCGGGTCGAGCCCCGTCTTACGTAGTAAAGGGATTGAGGAGTTGAGGTTGCGGTGAAGGTACACCATCCCCGAAAAAGCCTGGCAATAGAAACCCCGATCGTGCATCTGAAAGGCGAGGTCGACATCCTCACAACCCCAGCCCGCGCCATCGAAGGGATCCGCCTCTTCAAAGCGAACGCCGGCGTCAAAGACCTGGCGTCGAAATAGCCCGTATTGGGTCCATGCGACCCAAAGATCCTCGCGGTCATCGGCCAGCACCATGTCCGCGACGCTGAGCAGATGCGGGCTGCTCTTCTCGCGCTGGCGGGTCTGCCCTTCGCAGTGGGCGCCGAGGCATCCGACCCGGGGATCGGCCGCCTCGAGATGACGGAACATGGCGAAGCTCGAAAAGGGCACCGGCTCGATGTCGCCATCCAGAAAGAGGAGGTAATCACCGTCCACCTCGCGCAGGACGTCGATGACCTGGTTGCGTGCGATGCTGCTGCCCCGGTTGTGCTCGTTGAGCAGCAGTCGATGGGGGATGATCCGCAGATCTTCGACGGCGGTAAGAAGAGCCTGCTGGGTGCCGTCGCTCGACCCGTTGTCGCAGACGACGAGGTAGGGGACTAATCCCACGCTTCGCAGCATTTCGGCTTCCCGCACGAGGGCTGCGAGCGACTCCAGGCTGATGTCCCGAGTGTTCCAGGTCAGCAGGCTAAGAACGATCTTCTTCGGCGCCGGGGGAATCAGCGCCGATCCATCGCGGAGCTGTATCCCGTAGCTCGGCGAAAAAGGGATCGGTGAGGCAGGGCCCTCCGCCGCGTCCTCGGGAAAGGTCCGGGTTACGTCGCACAGCTCCAGCCGGGGCCCGGGAGCCGCGGCGAGGAGTGTTGTGCGCAGGCGGATTTCCGCGTCCTCGACGCGCAGCCGGACGTGGAGAGAATGACCCGCCAGCAGAAGCCGGGCGTCGATGCCGTGATCGACGCATTCCCAGGCCAATAGTTCGGCATCGAGATCGAGATCGAAGAGCCCCGGTTCGAAGATCCGCCCTTCCTCGGCAATGATATAGGGCACGAAGTGAGCGCTCGACCGGCGATAGCTGTCGCGCAACTCGGGCAGCGGCGTGTAGACGCCGCTGCCGGGATCGCGGATCCAGGGTTTGCCGTCGACCCAGACCTCGAGAGAGAGCTGATCGACGTGGGCATGGCAGCGCGGTCGATGGCCGCGCTCGCCACAGCGCAGGGTGAGGTAGAGCCGCGACGAACGTATGACGAAGAGGCCGAAGTCGGGATAGGAGCGTACCCGGAGGCCAAGTGTAAGAGGTTCCCCGGAGACCTGGAGACGGATCTCCGAGTGGTCGAGACCCGATGCCGGAGGGCTGACCGGTGAGCCCATCCCTGGCGGCGGGATCGCGGCGGTGGGCAAGACGCGGCCTCCGGCGAGGCCGGCGATCACCACGGCCAAAAGTTGCGCCGGCCCTTCCTGGTCGTGCGGCACTTCGACCGGCGCCCCGGTGATCGCCCCCAGCGCCGCCAGCAGGGGGCCGGAGGCTAGGTGACGCTCGTCCCAGTAGTCATCTCCCGCTACCGTTTCGGCGGCGGTGAGATTGACGTAGGCGCTGCGAGCGGCGGCGGGCGCCAAGCGCTCATAGACCGGCGCCAGTTTTAGCAGACCCCCCGAATCGCAATCCCCGATTCGGATCAGCTCGCCGTCCGGCGCTGTGGTGTCGGCCAGGAAGCTCGTCGCCCGGCGAAGGATCGTACCCAGCTCGGCGAGCATCGTGTCGGGCTCGGCGCGCAAGACCCTGTGCGCCGGCGCCGGCAAACCAGTAGGGTCGGGCAGCCATCTGGCGTCGGCCGAGCGCAGCCCGGCCCAGCGCCAAGAAGGCAGGGCGAGGACCAGAGCAGAGCTAAAAAGCAACATTTCGGTGGACAACTGGTGGTAGGCCGTGGCGGCTTCGAAGTTGGCTCCGTCGCTGAGGAATTGAGCTCGTGCCTCGATCAGAAGCTGATCGAGGGCGAAGGCCAGCCAGGCATCGGTCTCCGGCTGCGGCGGCAGGTAGGCGCCGAGAAAGAGCAGGCCCACGATGTGGGCGAGATAGTGGTTGTGGTTCTCGCCTGCCGGACGCCAGCCGAGATCGGCGAGGATGGCCCTACCATGGGTGCGGAGGCTATGCCGGAAGACCTCGCAGAAGGCGTCGTCAAGGCCTGCCCCGGCGGCGCGCAGCATGTCGTCGGCGACCAGCCAGCTAATGGCACGCAGAGCCACGTCCATCATGCAGAGCCAGTTGACCCCGTAGCCGGGAGGATTGGTGGCGATGAAATCGAGGATCTGGTGCCGGATCTCGCGATGGTAATCCGCGGGATAATCGCCCCCCGCCAAAATGGAAGCCCACGCCAGCTGCGGGAGATGCTGCATCCGCGCCAGCTCCCAGGGCACTTTTACGTCGGCCCCCCCAGCGTCGCCAAAGGTGATCTGCCGCGCCGGTGCCTGGGCCGGCCAGCGGTAGCCCGACTTGAGGTCACGGTGCCAGTCGATCGGCTCGTAGCCGGTGTCGATGAGTTGCCAAGCCGCGCGGCTCGCGGCTAGGTGTTGGGGAGGGACGCGATTGCGAAGCCAGTCCCCGTCAGCATCAATCCGCGGCGTCGGCTCCGGACCGTAGACCGGGGCGCTCTCGACCTGCTGGTCGAGAACGTAGCGCAGGCCGACGGAGGGTTCACCGTAGGCGGCGCTCACCCAGCCGGATCCCAGGAGGTCGAAACGATGCCTGCAGAAGAGAGCCGCACGCTCGGAGAGGCCGCCGGTTCCCGCAGCGACAATCTCGCGATCGGGCAAGGTGAGCAGTCGTGCCAGATCGGTCGGCGTCGTCGTCATTCTCTGCCATCTAGCCACAGCGGTACGGGACGCTGCCACAGGCTCGGTTTAGCTAGAGGCTCGCTGTCGACGTCTGCCTCCTGCTCGACCTGTTGCAGGAGCTCCTCCAGAGGCATCGAGTCGACGAGAGCCTTGGGGTGTCCGATCGCCACCAGGGGGATCGGGCCCGCGGTCTCGACGCCGCGAAACCGCTGCCGCGCGGAATCGAGAAAGCCGCGGAGATCCGCGCCGTCCAGCTGACAGTAGTCGAAGAGAACCGTGCTCCCCTCGGTCTCTCGGGTAAGAATCGGCACCTCGTGAAGCTCGCCTACCGCCGCCGGCCGGTCGACCCGGTCGGAAATCGGCCAGCCGGGCAAGGCCCGCGGGGCGGCGCTGAAATCGAAGATCGTGCGCCCGTCGTCGTAGGCCAGCCCGGGGGCGACCGTCGTATCGTAGCGCAGACCCTGCTCTCGCATGGCGATCAGGACCTGTGTTTCCGGCTGGATGCACCAGGCTCCGGCGCGGAAGGCCTGGCAGCGATAGCTCGGCGATTGGGGCTGCAGCAGCTCTTCCAGGGTGCCCTTGCCGGCCGCGAAGAGACCTCGAAGGCTGTTGCGATCGTCCACATGTCCGAGCCCTCCCGGCAACTGCGGCAAGCGCCAGTGCTCGAAGCAGGGCTCCCAGCGATTAGGAGGCTCGAAGCGATAGCCCAGCCATTGTGGATGGAAGTGGAGCTGTACGTCATGCCCGCGCCGCAAGGCGTCTCGCAGTTGCTGCTCGATCCAGGTCGCCGGCATATGGCCGGCCGGCAGCCGGCCCGCGGCCTCGACCTCGCGGAAGGCCCAGAGCTCGCAGGCATCGACGAACAGGGTCATCAGGGTGCCATGCGCCTCGCAGATCCGCAGCAAGACCTCGGTCGGCTCGATCAGGCAGGATCGTACGTCTCCAGAGCCGTCGCCATGCACCTCGTAGTCTGCGGTCAAGGCCAGTCGCAACCTGCTCATGCGCGCAATCCGGTCATTCGCATGACTCGTGGATCATCGACCTGTCACAGCCCTTCACACCGGCTTTTTCGCCACGGCAATCAAGCGTTCACAGTCGAGGCCGAAGCTCACTCCGCCAAAATCACCGTAGAGGACAACATCGCTGAATCCGGCACGGCGAAGCAGATCTTCGAGCTCGCAACCGGAGTAGACCGTGTAGCCCAGTTGATAGGTCAGGGCCTTCTCTCCCTTGATTAGGGTGTAGTCGTACTGCACGCGGGTCCAGTTGTCGAGGATCTTGGGCTTGCCGACGAGCAGTGTGCCATCCGGCCACTCCTGAACCGACCATGGCTTGAAGCCGCCGGCAACGCTCTCTTTGCTCTGGGTATCGAGCAGGAAGGTGCCTCCTGGCTCTAAGCTGCGGTGGATGTTGTGCAAGACCTGGAGATCAGCCTGCTTGTCCTGGAAGTAACCGAAGGATGTAGCCATGCTGAGAATCAGATCGAAACCCCGCGGACGGACGAACTCCCGCATGTCCTCGAGCACCCACTCGACCTCGGCGCCCTGCGCCGCCTCAAGCTCCTCGGCCCTGTCGAGGAGATACCGCACTCTGTCAACGCCTGTCACCTCGAGACCGCGCAGCGCCAGCGGAATCGAATGCCGTCCCGGCCCGCAGCACAGGTCGAGCACTCGCTTGCCCGGGAATTCGACCAGCGAAAGAACACCCTCGACATGGGCCCGGCCTTCCTCGAACTTCGCGTCGTTGAACATGGTGGGGTAGAACTCGATCCAAAAGGAGTCGTCGCTGAACCAGTCTTTCACGATATTCCCCCGGGCGTTGGCCACACAGTCGGTTCCTCTTTTCCAATCCAAGGATGGTCGACCTTGGCAGGCCGTCCCAGGCAGCAGGACAACGGTTGCGAGGAGATCATCTATGGTCTGATAGGCAGAGTATAGTAGTCCCTGGCGGCGTGAACAATCCACAACCCCTCGGTGCTGATCTCGGTGCAGGATGCGCGCTAGCCTCAACACGAGGGACTCTAATCGATCGCGCCGGCAGTTCCTGGCCTTGGCTGCACGCCCCCCTGCCAGGTCTGGACGCGCCCTGGTGATCCCGGTTCCACGTACGGTCCGCGACAGGTATGATCGGTGCCATTGAAGCTCAAGGGCCTTCCTGAGGAGATCTCATGCACCCAAAACCCCTCCGTTTTGCAGTGATCGGCGCAGGAATGCAAGGGGAGTTCCTGGCGCGCGCCATCGCCGGCGGGCCACAGGCACAAGCTCGCCTTGAGCTGGTCTGCGATCTCGACGCGTCAAGGGCGCGGCGGCTTGGAGAGGAACTCGGCGTGCCCTGGATGACCGCCCCTCGCCAGGCGGTCGAGCACGCGGCTGTCGACGCCGTCATGGTCGCGGTACCGCCGGGCCGCCATCGTGACGTCGCCGTGGCGGCGGCGCAGAAAGGCAAGCACGTTTTCTGCGAGAAGCCGATCGCCGTCGAGCTCGCCCACGCCGACGAGATCATCGCCGCCTGCCAGCACGCGCGGGTGGCTCTCAGCACCGGCTACCTCTTCCGCTACGCCAAGAACCGCGACACTCTGCGCCGCCTTGTGCGCGAGGGCGAAATCGGGCGCCCGGTGCTGTGGCGCGAGGTGCTGCCACCGCAAACCGAGAGCCAGGCTTGGCTGGGTGACTACGAGCTTGGCGGCGGCGCGATCTTCGAGTACTCTCATTCGATCGACTTCGCCTGCTACACCTTGGGCCGGCCGCGATCCGTCTCGGCCCATCTTTTCTCGTTCCGGGAGGACCCGGCCTGGCAGACCCACGACTGCTACACCTGCCAGATCCGCTTCGAATCTGGGGATGTCTTCCACCTCAGCGGCCTGGCTTTTCTTCCCCTGGACATGGATTTCACCACGAGATTCGGCGGCAGCCATCGCCAAGTGCGGGTCAACGACATCGTCGGAGACCGCGGCGCGATCTACGTCGGCGAGGACGAGGATGGACAGCCGGGGATGTTTCTCAGCCGGCATCCCTGCACCGATCGCCAGCAGGTCGAGCGCTACCCCTGGACCGGCTGGGGTGGCTTTGCCGAGGCGCCGGTCGCGGCGATGCTCGAGGACTTCCTCACCGCGGTCGACAGCGGCCAGCCCACCCGCAGCAGCGGCCAGGAGGCTCGCCAAACACTTGCCGTGTTACAGGCTTGCCTCGAATCGAGCCGCACTGGGAGGACGGTCGAGATCTGAGTCGCCCGGCGAACGATGTAGCCGCGCCAACCTAGCCGCATCGTTGTGCGACGATCAGCCGATAGCGCACAAGCTTTTTCTGGTACAGACGCTCGAGGGCGATTCCGCCGAGAAAAGCCGCGGTAACGAAGCGCATCCCGGTCAGCGGCACACGCGAGATTCTGAGGTAGCGGGCCTCGAGGCGCGCCAATGCGGCGGGTGGCGAGGTCATGACGCTGTCGGAGTAGTCCCGGTCGGCGAGCACGTGCAAACGGTGGGCGCTGAACTCCTTCTGATAGGTCGACGCCGTAGGCACCTTAGCCAGCTCCCAGAACTTGCACATCTGCGCCAGGTCAGGATCGCCCTCGGCCTCGTCGCGCAACACGTCCTCGACGATCACCAGCTTGCCGCCGGGCTTCAGGGCCCCCACCAGGTTGGCCAGCGTGTCGGCCAGACACGGGCTGTGGATCAGCGCTTCGATGACCACCACCGCGTCGTAGGACGCCGGCTCGACGGGCGCGTCGTAGCTGCATAGGTGAAAGCGGCAGGTCTCGGCAAGGCCCCGGCGGCGCGCTTCACGGCGCGCCAGCCGCCACTGGACACGGCTCAGGGTGAGGCCGTCATAGGTTCCTCCGACGCGCTTGTGCCAACGAAAGACGGTCCCACCGAAACCGCAGCCGGCATCGAGCGTCCGCGGCCCAGGCGCCAAGTCGGCGGCGTCGAGCGCTTGGTCGTTGATGTAGAGGCAGGTCTCCGCCTCACCGTATGCCGAGCGGGCCCCCTCGGGAAGACGCAAGCGCTTGTGCATCGTCAGGTCCGCCCGCAGATGGCCGAAGCGTAAGAGGTTCTGCAGCAGGTTGAAGCGCGAGAGCCAGTCGTACAGGCCGCTGACCTTGCGCCGATTCGCCTCCGTCGTCACCGTCAACGTGTCGAGCAATCATCGGATTGCATCTCGGCTTGCATTTCTGAGTCGCCCTATGTACATGATAGCGGAGATGGACGCGCGCGCCCGGCCGTTGATTCTTTTCGATGTGATGGGCACGCTGGTTTACAACCCCTTTTTTCGAGAGATTCCGGCCTTTTTTGGCCTCACGTACGCCGAACTCCTTCGCCTCAGACATCCAACATCCTGGATTGAATTCGAGACAGGCGCGATCTCGGAAGCAGAGTACCTCACGCTTCTCTTTGCCGATGGCTCCCGTATTGACGATGACGCCTTTCGTAACTGCGTGGCGGATGCCTACCGCTGGTTGGATGGGATGGAAGCCTGTCTTGCGGAGTTATGCGGTGCGGGCAACGAGGTCCACACGCTCTCCAATTATCCGATCTGGTATCGGACAATCGAAGAAAAGCTCCGGCTTTCGCGCTATCTCCAATGGACGTTCGTATCGTGTCACACCGGTGTGCGGAAGCCCTCGCCAGAAGCGTTCCTCGGAGCGGCACGGCAACTCGGGAGGCTCCCGGCAGACTGCCTTCTGATTGACGACTCTATCGAGAATTGCTCCGCGGCTGAAGCGGTAGGGATGCCCGCCATCCACTTTCGTGAAACACACGAACTGCGCCATGAGTTGGTTCGCAGAGAGCTGGTCTAGCCGCATGAACGATCTCAGTCGAGCATTTTGGTTAGAGCGTTCCGGGGCGGGAAAGATTCTTGAAGAACCTCTAGCCCGGCCACAGGACGGTTGGTGCCGTGTTGAAGCCGAGTTCAGCGGCCTCAGCCCGGGCACGGAACGTCTGGTCGCCTTAGGGCGTATTCCCGCTGACGCAAGGCCGGCCATGCGATGCCAGTACATGGGCGGTGAGTTCAGCTTCCCCCTCAAATACGGCTATTCTCTGGTTGGGCGCTGCGTGGAGGGACCGCCGCCGCTTCTAGGCCGCTTGGTTCACACAATGCATCCTCACCAGGACCGGTGCAATGTGGAAGTGAATGCGGTTTTTCCGGTTCCCGCGGAGGTCCCGGCGCCGCGTGCCTCACTTGCTTCCAATCTCGAAACCGCAGTCACAGCCCTGTGGGATTCGGAGGTACGGGTGGGGGAACGCGCCGTGGTTGTCGGCTTCGGCATTGTCGGGTCCCTTGTGGCGAGACTCTTTTGCAACATTCCCGGCACGGAACTGCTAATCGTGGACACGGTTGCTGAGAAGAGGCGGATGGCAATGGAGCTTGGCTTCCAGTCGGCGGATGTAGCCGAGCCCGGTGCATTTGATGTTGCCTTCGAGTGTTCCGGTTCGCCGCAGGGCCTGCAATCTGCGCTTGATGCCGTGGGCCTCAACGGAAGGGTCATAGCGCTGAGCTGGTATGGGGACCGCGATGTCGTATTGCGGCTGGGCGCAGGGTTCCACTATGGACGAAAACGGATCATTTCTTCGCAAGTATCTACTCTCCCCACCGCAATGCTGCCTCGTTGGGACGCGCGGCGCCGAAAAGAGCTGGTTTTCCGGATGCTCCACTCACCGGAGTACGATCGCCACATCAGTCACGTTGTTGCCTTCGAAGATCTCCCGTCGTTCTTCAAGAGCCTCTGCGAGGGCAACTACCTCGGCCTGTCGGCCGCGGTACAGTTTTCCAAAACTCAGGAGCACTAAGCTTGTACACAGTCAGAGTTCGAGACCACACGATGATTGCCCACTCCCTGCCCGATCCATTTTTCGGTCCGGCGACGAATCTGCACGGCGCGACCTTTGTGGTGGATGCGGAACTCCGTACGAGGCATCTCAATTCCGTGAATGTCGTGATCGATATTGGAGTAGCGCAGGAGTGTTTAAGAAAGGTCCTGAAGACCATGGACTTTCGAAACCTTGATGGCGAGGCCTGCTTTGCCGGGCAGCTCACGACAACAGAGTTTCTGGCAAAGTATATCCACGATGAGCTGAGCAGGCACCTCGCGGCAACGTTTCAGGGCGAACTGAAGGTGACGTTGAACGAGTCTCACGTCTCCTCCGCCAGTTATGAGGGGTCTGTTGCAGCGCAAGTCCCCCTGGAAAGGGTGAGCGCTCTTATGCCTGCCATACACAATCGCCTCACGGGAGGCAGCCTGTTCAACAGGAAGATTCTGGACTGCATTGGAAAGACGGTCGGCGTGGATCTCTACCTGGATGGCGAAGCTGTCGAGCTGCAACGGGAGTCGGGAATCTGGCTGGCAGACAGCCTTTGTCTGCAAGCGGGCGCAACTCATCTGCTTCGCTGTCCGCAGGCTACCGGCATCGTGATTGCCCACTATCTGAAGCTTCTGGATCCCCGGCACCGGCACTCCCAGCAGTCTGATGCCGAGTTCGAGGCATTGCGCGCCTACCGGGCGGTGATCACCACCAGCCAGTTCGCTCAGAAGGCGTTGGTCGAGAGCGGATTTCGCGGGCGTGTGGAGGTGGTGCGGCCCGGCCTGGAAGCCTCTTATCGAAGGCCTGTCACGCAACGGCCTTCCGGCTCAAGCCGCATTCTGACCGTTGGCAGCCTTTTTGGCGACAAGGGACTCATTGAGATGGTGTCGCTTTTGGAAAGTCTGCGGGATTTGAATTGGTCTTGGGAGATCGTCGGCGATGACGAACTCGACGCCGAATTTGCCGGACAACTGCGCGGCCGCTTGAGCGAGTCTCCAATTCAGGAACGAGTGTCCCTCCTCGGCGCGCTGCCTCCAGACCAAGTGGAAGTAGCCTACGACCGGGCCGATGTCTTCGCCCTGCCATCGCGCTTTGAGACCTGTAGCATGGTGACGATGGAGGCCATGGCGCGCGGTCTCCCTGTAGTCGCTTTTCGGGTGGGAGGGATCCCTGAGTTGTTGCCGGACCGCTTTGGGCAACAACTCGCCGATGCCGGGGATTCGGACCGACTTACGGCGATTCTGCACTCCCTGCTAGCCGACCGCCGCCTCCGCCTCGCTATCGGCGAAAGCAACCGTTTGGCCAGCGAAAAGTTTCCCGGATGGGAGGACGCAGCAGCCAGAGTGCTGGATCTGCTCGGTGACCTCAGTGCTCAGGCGTGAGCACTGGCGGCCCAGACGGGCGCGCCGTACAACGCGAGGTCGTTCCCTAAGCGGAAGTGGGAGAACTGGTCCATGCGGGGACCCGCCAGCAGTTGGGTCTCTAGCCTGACGCTCGGCTCGCCCCCGATAAAACGCGGCACTACGGTCACCACGAGAAAGTCCACGAGGCGGGCCTCCAGGAAACTCCGGATCACCCGCACTCCCCCTTCCACCATCACCGACCCAATGCCAAGCTCGGCTAGCCGCCCCAGAACTTTCGTGATATCGACCATGCCATCCGGCGTCGACGATATGGAAATGACGTGGATCCCCGAAGACTCCAACTGCTCTCGGCGGCTCGCATCGCTGGTTTCCACTACCGCCACTTTGAGCCTGCCGGCGCCTCCGCGCACAAGCTTGCAATCCTGCGGAATACGAAGCTGGCTGTCAAGAACGACGGGTTGCGGGTTGCGGCCCGCTACTCTCCGGACCGTCAGTTGGGGGTCGTCGCTGAGAACCGTGCCAATGCCCACGAGGATGGCATCGTGGGCGGCGCGCAGCCGGTGGGTGAGCACCAACGCTTCCGGGCCACTCAGCGCGAGCGTCTCACCGCTGCGGGCCGAGAGGCATCCGTCCAGACTCTGCGCGTAGGAGAGCGTCACAAACGGACGGCCGTGAATTTCCTTAAACCTCTGGGACCGCCGGGTGACGTCGTCCACCAAGCCCTGCGTTGTGGGCTTGGCTCCGTTGTGCCGGGTCTCGCCCTCTCTGGTGGCCAAACCTTCTAGCTCGATGTAGTGCCCCATCCGCCGTGCCTTGGTCTCCAGATAGTGATTGTTTTCAGGATACCTTGCCGCCAGCAACCCTGTACGGGAACGTATCTTTATGCCCAAATCTCGCAATCCATTCACCTTGGAGGGATTGTTCGTCAGCAATTCAATCGATTGTATCTGAAGATCTCGGAGAATCTGAGCTGCTACGTGATACGTCCGCTCATCGGCGGCGTGGCCCAGGAGCAGGTTCGCATCGACGGTGTCGTGGCCCAGATCCTGAAGATTGTACGCCCGCAGCTTATCCAACAGGCCGATTCCCCGGCCCTCCTGGCGGAGGTAAACTAGTGCACCGCTTCCGGCGCGCGCGATACTATCGAGGGCGATCTCCAACTGGTTTGCGCAGTCGCATCGCAGGGATCCGAGCACTTCACCCGTGAAGCACTCGGAATGAACGCGCGTCAGCACGTTGTCCTTCCCCACAACATCGCCCAGCACAAAAGCCAGGTGATCCCGGTTTGCATCGTCACGGAATAGGTGAAGCTGGAAACTTCCAAATTTCGTTGGGATGCTCGTTTCAGCCAATTTTTGTATGAGCAAAAGCCTATCTTTCCTCATTATTGCGGCATTGTCAAGCCGCTCCGGATTTTGTAGTGGGCAGCTGGGCCATGTGACCCGGAGGCTCCTCGGCGACATGTTTGCAGCGGATCTGGGGGTTACCTGGGGCGAGAGCTGAAGCGCCTTGCACGGAGCAGCCGAGCGGGAAGTTACCAAAGGGCAAGGTCGGAGTAATGTCGTGGCATAGACCGTGGGCGAGCCCGAAGGCGCCGATCGCGCCGTGACCAACGCCCAGGGCCGGCCTGCGGGGAGGTTGCACGCGACAGAAGCCAGAAAACCTTGCACCATCGCTCCGGCTTCGTTACCCTAGTTGCCAGGACAACCCAAACGGAGATTCTGGTTAAACGATGGTTAAACGGCAGCCACAGGCTCCGCAAGCACGCTCTGCAAAATACCCGCGGGCAGAAGCGCCCAGCGCTTATCCAGCGAAAAGGCAAGGTTATCATCTGTCGAGGAGGCAAGAAACTCGTGCGTAGTAGCAGGGTTCGATCTGGACTTTTTGCTCTGACGGTTCTTTTCTGGACCGCAGGGCTGTTGTCGTCTCAGTCCACCGGTCGGCTCAGTGGTACGGTGGTTGACCGCACCGGCGGAGTCGTTCCCGAGGCCGGAGTGCGCTGCAGCAATACAGGAACGGGCCTATCGTATACGACCCCGACGGACAAAGAGGGAGTGTTTCGGTTTCCCCAGCTGCCCATCGGCAGCTATGAGCTGATCGTGAGCCACCCTGGTTTCCAACGGCTGCTGCGCCGAGACATCGAGCTACTGACCGGGCATGTACTCGACTTGAAGATGGTCCTCGATGTGGGTGAGGTAGCCGAAACGGTGGAAATAATCGGCCCCGCACCTCTGATGCAGACCGCCTCGTCGGAAGTTCGCTTCTCCTTCGACCGTCGCGCGGTGAGCGATTTGCCTTTGAACCTAAAACCGGCAGTTAAGCAAGGCAATCGGCGAGGCGGAAGTCGGTGCCGGCGACTCTGCCGTCGAGGAAATCGCGGAAAATCCAGCTCAGGATCAGTCGCCAGCGGGTCGGTGATCCCAACTGCTCCGCCGTTGCCGCCAGGCGCTTGAGAAACCCGCTGGCCGTCTCCAATGCCGTCCGCCTCTGGCGCGCCTTGGCGTGCGAGCTCGTGATCGTCAGCGTCGTCCGACGCCCGTGCCAGGTACGCCGCGCAAGGCCGTGCAACAGCAGCGG
>JAKZVK010000322.1:0-8575 GCA_047516085.1 Bryobacterales bacterium | reverse complement strand
CACCTACCGTGCGTTGGGACCGGTGGGACAGTCGTGCCGTCTCATGAGCCTCACATGCCGACCGCCAAGACCAGCGTGAGTGATCCGCTCCGCATCGCCCTGGTGACCCCCGACGGCACCCAGGGCCGGATCGGCATCACGTTGTGCCCCGGCAAGACGGATAACACCGCGAGGTTCGGTCCCTGGGCACGGGATCTCGATCTGGACCTCGATGTGATTCAGCACTGGGGTGCAACCGCACTGATCAGCCTGATCGAGGATCAGGAATTCGACCGCTTTTCGGTGCGCGGTCTCGGCAACGCGGTCGAGCATCGGTACATGGAGTGGTGGCATCTGCCGATCCCGGATGGGTCGCCACCGGGACCCGTCTTCGAGACCGCCTGGGGGGACGCGGGTGGGGCCATCCGTGACCGACTACGATCGGGCTTCGACGTGCTGATTCATTGCCGGGGTGGTCTGGGTCGTGCCGGGACCATCGCCGCCCGACTGCTGGTCGAACTGGGCATGCGCCCGGACGAGGCGGTCCGCCGGGTGCGCGATGCCCGCGGGCCCGATGCCATTGAAACACCGGCACAGGAAGCCCATGTGCTGGAGTGTGTGGCACAAGCGTCGGCCGACCCATCCCGGACGATGGAGAGCATCCGGAACCGAGCGCTCGGGGCCTTCCTTGGGCTGGCGGTGGGTGACGCGGTGGGCACCACGCTCGAGTTTTCCCCCCGCGATGCGCAGCCGCGGTTGGTCGACATGGTGGGTGGCGGTCCCTTCGAGCTGACACCTGGGGCCTGGACCGACGATACGGCGATGGCGCTGGCGCTCGCCGACAGCCTGGCGGCGTCCGAGGCCCTCGACTGTCGGGACGTGATGGACCGCTTCGTCGGATGGCGGAACACCGGCGACTATTCCTGCACTGGGCGGTGTTTTGACATTGGGAAGACGACCAGCCAGGCGCTTGACCGGTATCTGCAGACCGGTGACCCGATCGCCGGCTCGACCGATCCTCGGAGTGCGGGCAATGGCTCGCTGATGCGGCTTGCCCCTGTCGCGCTTCGGTTCTGGAACGACCGGCCGCAACTGGTCTCAACCGCCGCGGAACAGTCTCGAACGACGCACGCGGCCGACGAAGCCGTGGATGCCTGCCGGGCCTATGCAGAGCTACTCGCAGACGCTATTGCCGGCCGGCCGCGCGCGGCACTGCTCGCCCCGAGACGGTTCGACGGGGTTCCTGCGATCGCCCGTGTCCTGGCTGGCAGCTGGCGTGGACGGTCACGGGACACGATTCGATCCAGCGGGTACGTCGTCCACACCCTCGAAGCCGCCATCTGGTCGGTCGCCCGCACCGCCGACTTCAGCGCTGCCGTGTTGCTCGCGGCCAACTTGGCCGACGATGCCGATACGGTCGCGGCGGTGACCGGACAACTCGCCGGTGCGCTCTACGGCCTGACCGGCATTCCCGAGACCTGGCGTAATCGGATCGTCTGGAAGGATCGACTCCTGACCGCGGCGCGGCGGCTGCTGCCGGAATCCACGGGCGCGATCCAACGGTCACGGTGACGACGACACGTTGAGTTCCCGCCACACCATTGGTGTTGATGCTGGGTGCACAATCGCCGACCCTGGAGCTCGGCTGGATCTACCGTCGCATCGAAGCCGAGACGAAGGGAAAACAGGCCTACGAGGTGCATGCGGGGCGACCGGCCGACGGGACGGCACCAAGATGTCGAGCGTGTTGCTGTCCTCGTCCACCGCTCGCCAGAGATACTGTTGCCGACCAGATTCGTTCGAAATCCAGTTTCGTCTGTCCAGCCAGCGCTGCGGGTCTCTATCTAGACGGCATCACGCCACTCGGTGGAGTTGAGACGAACGGCATGCAAGCCGACTCGAACACGGCTCTCGTCAGGTCTGAGTGTCTTCCACGCGCGCGCATACGCAGTGAGTTGTTGGTGATACCGAGCCGTCAGCTCCGCAGGATCATCCACTTGGTCGGTCTTGTAGTCCACGATCTCCCAGGTATCGCCGCGTCGATAGGCGAGATCAATCACGCCGTGGGTGATCTTCGTTTGTCCCGATTTCGCCTCGATTGAGTACGAGAAGGGCACCTCCGTGTAGCGTTCGTCGGCGTGCAGTGCTCGTTGCCACATGTCGCTTGTCATCACCTGCTCGACGGTATCGAGGGTCGCGGTGATGACGGATTGAAGCGCGGGCTTTCCGCGCGTCAACCACGTCGCTCGACGCCGTAGCCGCTCCCGATCCGGCTGGCCGGTCGTCGCCGCACACTCGAGCAGCTTGTGGACGAGGTCCCCCCACTCGATGCCTGTGGCGGGCCCACGGAGTAACTGCGCCGAATCCTCTTCCCGAACGACGACGTCGCGGTGAGTGGCACCCGTGACCGACTCAGTGGTGAACGACAGTTCAGCCCCCTTGAGAAAGCGGCGGACTCGCGCGTGGTCGGCCTCCTCGATCGCCTTCGGCGAGAGGTCGACACTGACCAGTGTGGGTTCACTGACTTCTGTCGGCACCGGAAGCTCAGCCATCCCAGCAAGGTGTGGATCGAACGGCAGCCATGGCCCCTTCCTGGCTTTGGGCTTCCCCCAACGGCTGACAACCAGAAGCGTCCGCGCGCGGGTCGCCGCCACGTATCGCAACCGCTCGTGCTCGGCGGCGACGAACGCGAGTTCGGCCGTTTCGTGTGCATTCCACCCCACGGGAAGGCCCAATAACTGTCCGCGAAAGCTCCCTGGCTTCTTCCGCTCGATCCTGAGGACACCGAGAGCCGACTCGCCGTCACGAACAATCCGTCGGTCAGCCTTGGGCAGGAAGGCGCCGCAGGGATCAGCGAGGAAGACGACCTCAGCCTGAAGCCCCTTGGCCTTGTGAAGGTTCATCAGGCGCACGACGTCGGTTCGGCCTGGTTCGAGGGGCAACGACTCGATTTCGTTCGATTCGACATCAGCCTCCAGCGACGCGGCTGCGTCGGCCAGCGTGCCACCTTCCTCGGTGACCCAGCGAACCCGGTCCAACGCCTGGAGCAGGGCGCCAGCTTTGGCGCCTCCGCGTGTCTCGCCGACCGTCAGCGCCAGTAACCCCGTGTCCTCCAGGATGCGCTCGACTGCCGCGGGGGCCGACAGCGTCCGGGTGATGTGGTACATCGCACGCAGGCGACTGAGCGCCCGGATGACGCTGGATTCAGCTGGTGTCGTCGGGCCGTCCTCGAGCGGGATGGCCGTGAAGATGAACGTGCCTCCCGCGCTGCGATGAGCATAGAGCGCAGGGTCACTCACGCCGAATAACGGTCCGCGCAGCACGCCGACAACCTCCACCTCGTTATCCGGATCCGCTAGCGCCCGGAGCAAGGCGGCGAGTACGTGCACCTGTTCGGAGTCACCGAACGCGCTGGCGCCGCTCACCTCCACGGGTACACGCTCCGCATCCATCGCCCGTGCGTACTCGGCGAGGTTGCCCTTCTTCCAGGTTAAGACTAAGAAATCACCAGGCTGCCGATTCCCGGCGTCAATCTCAGCGCGAATGTAGCGGGCAATGGCCCCGGCATCGTGTGCGACAACGTCTGCGGCCTTCTGACAAGTGCTCGGCGTGGTCAGGACGCGAATGCCCGTGGTTCTGCCACTCGGCGAAGGAGACTGGTTGGTATCGAATGATGGCGCTGGCTCGAGCCTTTGATACTGCGGTTGCTGGAGCGTCGGAACATCGGGGAACACGTCCTTGAACACACCATTGGCCCACTCGCAGAGGAGCGGTGTTGCCCTGAAGTTGGCTGCGAGTGGAACGAGACTTCCCCCGCTTTGGTGAATGAGTTCGTTCACCCGACTGTAGATCTCGATGTCAGCCCGGCGAAAGCGGTAGATCGATTGCTTCGGGTCGCCGACGATGAACAACGCGCCCGGCCGGAGAGACACGGTCGTCCAGTCGGATGCGTCGCGCCCGTCGCTGGCCAGCCAGGCCACCACTTCGGCTTGAATCGGGTCGGTGTCCTGGAACTCATCGACGAAGAGCCACTGGTACTTCTGCTGCAAGGCCCGCCGCACCGTGCGGTTCTCGCGGAGCACGCGGGCGGCGCACTGCAGGAGGTCTTCGTACTCCAGCGTCAACGCCCGGTATCGATGCGCACGGGCAAACGCCCGGCCTTGGACCATGAGCGTGATGGCGAGGCGGTAGACGTAGTGACGCCATGCCTCGAGGAATGGTCCGATAGCTGCCCGGAGGTCGGCAAGCATCCGGTCGATGTCCTCGCGCAGCTGGCGGGGATCTTCGTGCCACTCCGTCCAGCGGTTCATTGTGATCCGGAAGGCGCCTTCCCACGGCGCAACCAGATCAACCAGGTCGGCCGGATGGTCTCGTCTGGCGATCGTGATCCTCCACTGGCCGTCTCGAGCCTTCTGGAGAACCTTGCACGTCGTGTCGTCTGGAATCCTGCGAGGGAGCAGCGGGTCCAGCTGCTGCCAGAATCGGTCGAGGGCCGCCCACGCCGGCGTCGGGTCCGGTGCTGGTGCGTCGCCAGCTGGGAACTCGACCTCGTCGAATGTGCAGATCGTCGCGAAGGCATGGTCGAGATCGCCTGCTCTGATCCCGGCATCACGCAGTTCGGGGAGCAGTGCGCCTCCCTCGGCTCGCTTACGCGCGATGAACGCCCGCCAGTGCTGCTGCCTGGACTCGATGGCGCCGACGTCATCAAGCTCGGCGAACCCAGGCGCGAGTCCCGCCTCGACGGGACGCTCCCGGAGGAGATGGGCGCAAAACGAGTGGATGGTTCCAACAAAGAGACGCTCGAGGCGGGACAGCGCCTCCTGCGCGCGCTGTCGCCGGTCGGGATCATCTTCGGAGGCGCGACGCTCCTCGAGCACCTGCTGAAATCGTCCTCTCAGCTCTGCCGCGGCCTTTCGGGTGAATGTGACCGCCGCCATGTGCTCGACACGATATTGTCCGGACAGAACACCAGCCGCCATCCGAGTGGCGAGGCTCTGCGTCTTGCCTGAGCCCGCCCCGGCCTCAACGAGCATGTTGACGTCGAGGTTTCGCTCGATGACGTCTCGACTGGCCTTGTCGGGCAGCGGGACCTGACCGTTCGGCCCGGCCGTGGACTTACTCATGTTCACGCACCCGGAGAAACGGTTTCAGCGCGTCGTTGATGTCGTCCGCCATGGCCGCCTTCAGCTTCGTCCTTGCATGTGCACGGGCGGCCGGGGCCTTCTCGAGGTCCGGACCGGTTCTCTTTTTGCGCTTACCCCCACATGCGGCAGACAGCTCACAGAACCGGCAGTCTTCCTCGTCCGCCGTGTGCAGGTACGCCCCTGCGCCGGGAATGTCGAGTAGATCTGTAAACACTTGCGCCAACGTGGCTTGAGATGGATGCGGAATCCGCTTCTTTTGCCCACCACCTTGTTGGCTGGGGAAGTAGTACGTGCCTGTGCTGACAACGGCGCTGCTGTCGTGTGCCCGCAGCAGGTCCGCTGTGGCGATGCCATACAGCGCGTGCTGCAGGAGGCGCCCTCCGTTGAAGGTGCCTGTGTAGGCCGGCCGGAAGAACGACCCAGTCTTGTAGTCGGTGACTTCGTAGTGTCCCGGACCGATGCGATCGATTCGGTCAATTCGGCCCCGGATACGAAAGCGGAGCGCACCCAAAGCGAGCTCCACCGGCTCGGCTCGGCTGAGAGGCTCAGCGGTATCGGATGTGCCATGCGATAGACCGAATCCGACCTCGAACCCGACGGGTTCACGCCCGTCGGCACGATTGACCGCTTCGTATGCTAAGAACAGCTCGAGGTCACGCAGTATCTGATCGCGGTCGCGCTCGAAGATAGTGTCCGATGGTGGCGGTCGCTCGCTTCTCAGAATCTCGAGGCGGGCGAGGGCCCGCTGCCGGAGCCATGCCGTTTGGCGGCGCGGGTCGACTGGCTCGCCGGTGTCCGACAGCTGTCGGAGCTGGCGCATCACGTCGGCGTAGAGCGCGTGGAGCTCACCACCTCGGATGAGCGGGTCGAGCCATTCGTCTGGATCGCGGTCCTCGTCGTCCAGTGGCCGCAGCCGGAGACCGACCTGCAAGAAGTAGCGAAACGGGCACGCCGCCAACCCCTCGAGTTTGCTTGCCGAGATCGGGCGACCCGACTGGCGCGGGTCGAGCTGGGCGGCCGCGGCTGGAACAAAGCCGTCGAACGCCGTAAACCGAGTCGACGCCCGTTCGTGCTCGGCCTGCAGCCCTCTGGCGAGCATCGGATAGGCCACCAAAAGCGATTTAAGTCCTGCATTGCCCACCTTCTGGAGGCCGCTCAACCACCACCCGGCATCCGATAACGCCGCCTCGCCAGTGCGAGGTACCATTGAGACCGGCTCGCCGAGGTCGCGGCCCAGTTGCTCGTAGGTGATCTCCCGCTGTGGGTCCCGCAAGCGTCTCGCCTGCAGCATCAGCCACGACGGGAACGTCTCGCGATAGTCGCGCAGGTCACGACAGGAGTACGAGAGGGTCCAGGACGAAACCGCGAGGCCCGATCGTGACGCATCGCCGGCTGCGCCAAGGACCGCCATTCTCGACACCACGGTGTGCACCGATTCCTCGACGCGGTCAAGTGACGTGGCGAGTGACGGGTGAATCGTTTCGCGCTCAGCGTCGAGCAAGACCGGGTCTTCAACGGGGTGCGGAAACACGCGGCCTTCCTGGAGCCCGACAACGAAGGTGTGTGGCCGGCCAGCGAAACCGGCACGATGCAGCATCGTCACATGGAGATGCCCCGGCCGTGCACGGTCGGGGGCGACGGTCACCCCTTCCAGTGACGCTCGAATCAACTGCAAACACTCACGTGTCGGCTGCGACACCTGCCCTAGCGTTCTAAGTTCGTCGAGAGCAAGCTTCACTGCCTGCTCGGCCTGACGGTCCACCTCCATTGACGTCGTCGCAAAACGGTCGATGAACGCGTGTGCTGCGGTCACGACGTCGAGCAGAGAGACCGGGGCTGTCGTTGAGGCTTCGGGAATGGCTGCGAGCAGGGCCGTAATCCAGTCGCGCAGTTGTTCGGCGTGTACCGCTCGTTCGAGCCGGTGCACGGCTTCATCGGTTTCGACTTCTGGATCGGCGGCCAGGGTGCGCTCCGTGGCTGCGAGAGCCGTCAGTCGCGACGCGTACGTCTGACGTCCCCATGTTGCCTCCGCGCGCAGCAGCAGTCGGGCCGCACGTCCGGCCTTGGGCCCATCGGGAATCTCGAGTCGCACATCGCCAGACTGAAACAGGCGACGAAGACCGCTCGCGGGAAATCCTTCTTCTATCCAGTCGCACCAGGCCAGGAGCGCTCGTGCCGGACGTGCAACCGTGACAGGCAGTCCAGGAGCGACCGTGATCGGCCACTCGTATCGCTGTGCCTTCTGCCAGATCAGAGGCACATAGTCGGGTGACGAACAGGTAATCTCGACATGATCGAAGCTCAGTGAGCCCTTGTCACCATGGAGGATCCGTCGAAACACCTCTTCGACTTCGGCCTCTCGACCGCCGGCGCGAAACAGCTGGAGCTGATCGGGCGAGGCCGGCTCACTAACCTCAGTCGGAGACAACAGGTATGCCAGTGGAGATGAGACCGCCTGCTCGCGTGCCGGAACCTCGGCGAAGCGGCGCGGGCGCCGCGAGCCAGGTATTCGAGGCGCAATCGGCTCGATGCACTGACCTGGAAGGCCGTCCAGGAGCTGCTGAACCAGCGGAGCCCAGATGACGTCCGGTATGCGAAGAACCGGATCCTCCGGGCCGATCGCTGAATCCTCTAGATGCTGCAGCGCTTCGCGATAGACCGTCGCGCGATCGGCGAGACGTCGTGACGCAAGATGTGCCTCGAAGGCCGCAAGGAGCGCGACCAATTCGGCATGTTTGTCAGCGTTCTCAAACCCGTCGGGTGCAAGGTCGCCCGAAGCGATCCCGGCGAGTCGCAGCTCACGAATGGTGGCCCACAGCGCCGAGCCCATTTGCGGATGCAACGCGAGGTGCCTGAAGTATGCAGGGACGTCATCCGGCAGTTCACGGAGGAGGCGCATGATCACCGCGGGGCCGGAGTCGTCCGCCGCCGGGTCGATGCCGCGCTCAGCGAGACAAGGGCCAGCGAGCTCGAGGGCCAAGTCGAACGGCGTCTTGAAGCGGAGATTCGCCCAGTGGGTTCCCTCAAGGACAAGACGATCGCCGATGGTGTGCCCAAGGGCATGGGTGGGGACGATGACCCACTTCGAGCGGGTTGGACTGTCTTGGCAAAGCTGGGCGAGTTGAGCGATGAAGGGGTCGGTCAAGGCTCATGATGCTAATCGACCGCGGGCCAGCTTCCAACTCATCCCGTGCCACCAGAAGATGCGGTCGACGATGGTGTGGGAGATCGTGATGCCGTGATAGCACTCGAGATACCAGACGATCCGGATGTGCCCAAGGCAGCAGGTATGGCGAAGATGGAGAACCTTCTCGACGATCTCTGCCGAGGTGCACAGCTGGCATTGTCAAGTTGACGAGAAGCTCGTCGAGCGACCCCCAAGATACTGGGCTCCAGCCCGTCGTGAACCCGCCATGCTGGACATCAAAAACGGCCGTCAGCTTCAACTTGAC
>JAKZVK010000321.1:0-3336 GCA_047516085.1 Bryobacterales bacterium | reverse complement strand
ACATAGGTCTCGTCGGCCTCGATCGGGCCGATCATCGCCTCGAGGCCGCTTTCGTCCCATGCCTCGCGAAGCCGGTGGAGCATGAACCATGCGGTCTTCTGCGTGATCTTCAGGTCACGGTGGAGCTTCATGCTCGACACGCCCTTGAGGTTCGTGACGTACAGGTAGGTGGCGAAGGCCCACTTTCGCATCGGCAGGCGCGACTTCTCGATCGTAGTGCCGGTGCGCACACTGAAGTAGGACCGGCATGCCTTGCACCAGTAGGGCATCGGCTTGGCGTTCGGCACTTCCTTGGTCTCGGTCGAGCCGCAATGCCCGCAGTGCCTCTCGTCCGGCCAGCGGATCGCCTCGAACCACCGGACGGCTGACGCTTCGTCCGGGAACATCTCTGTCAGCTCTATGATCGAAATGCCCTCGCGGTGGGATTTGCCGGGTGCCTTCTTGGTCATCGGTGGTATCCTTGTGTCAGTCGACTTGAGGAGCAAAACGCCATGAGGATCAATGATCCCCAATCTCCGCCTGACGCCGTATCTCCTTCGCCGCAGCTCGAAGCTGATCGGCCAGAATTTCGGCTGCTTCAGCAGCAAGAAATAGAGTTTCTTCTTGCGGGGGGTGCGCGGTTTCTCCGATTTGAAGTTTTTGAAGACGGAGAGTGGCGATAACGCCGCCGATCGCGTCGACGCCTTCGGCATACACTCGCCCAGGCTTGGCTTCGAATGGCCCAACGACCACCTTCATAACCCGTTCTCCCTGAACCATTTCTGTCTCCAATGCCCTAACCTCAATGTAGGACAAATGGCTCGTTTTGTCAAGTTGAGTATGTAATCCCCGAACAGTCCGACAGCCAGGATAAAACCAGGAAACAAGAGCGTAAGGCCGCCAAGCGGCAACGCAAGGGACAGAAGCGCTCGCAGGGTGGTGGGATCAGCCTGTAGCTGTGACACCGATTTGCCGATGTCTTGGAGAAGCGGTTCGGCGCGCCTGCCCCTTGCGGGAGCTCAAATGACATGTTTATTCGTCCATGAAACTGTCACGTTATCAGGCTCGGCATCGCTGCCCTCGTCCCGCCGCCTAGCCACTCGGCCAGCTTTGACCAGAAAGGCCCCCAAGTTCTTGCGCCGCCCGAATTCAGGAGAGGTACGAATGGCCAAACAAAGGGATCCGCGCCCTCTCTCGATCGGGTCGGCCGTCCGGTTCACCCACAACGGTGAGACGATCCACGGGCATCTCCTCCAACGGCAGGGTCGGCGGCGTTTTGCGAAGGTGATCGATCCCGAAGAGCGAACCTGGAAGGTCCCGGAGTCGGCGTTGAAGGCCACGGGAGGCGCGCGGCGGACCACGATGGTCACTCCACACGACGAAGCGAGAGCAAATTACCGTTTGGGCGATCGAGTGGCATTCGCCGGCCCCGTCAGACCGATGCGCGGCGAGATCGTCAAACTCAACCCGAAGAGAGCGGGCGTGCGCTGCGGGGAGGCATGCTGGAACGTCCCCTATGGCCTGCTCAGCGTCGCCGAAGGGCAAGGTGCGAGGAACGGCGCGGAGCGGCTGAACGACATCGCGGGGATGGCCCGGCGGTTGATGGACGAGCATGGGCTCGCCGGCTGGACCCTCGCCTTCGTCGAATCCCGGAGCCGCCTCGGCGACTGCGATTTCCGTGACAGCGTGATCCGGATCGGCCGCGGCCATGTCCTGGAGGGCAGCAAGGAGGAGATCAAGGACACCGTTTTGCACGAGATCGCGCACGCGATCGCAGGGCCCGAGGCGGGTCATGGACCGCTGTGGAAGGCGACGGCGCGGCGAATCGGAGCCACGCCGCGGGCGAAGACGTACGACGGCCAATCGGGCTGAGCCCAGGACGATGTCCGTCCCGACCATGATCCTGTCCTTCGCGCCCACCCACCGGCGCCTCGCCGTCCGACCAACATCCGGTACCGCTCGGATGTCTTCACGCCCGCCGAAACGGATCCTATGATTGTTCCGTGGAAACCCTGTGCCGCGACTGCGGCCGCCGGCCGCCCCCTGACGCCGAGGTCTGTCCGGCCTGCGGCTCAGTGCGGGTTGCGCGCCACCAGGAACTTCATGATCTCACCATCGCCCATCTCGACTGCGACGCCTTCTACGCCGCCATCGAGAAACGGGACCGTCCGGAGCTGCACGATGTCCCGGTGATCGTCGGCGGTCGCCACCGTGGCATGGTCGCCGCCTGCTGCTACATCGCCTGCACCTACGGCGTCCGCTCGGCCATGCCGATGTTCAAGGCCCTTAAAGCCTGCCCCGACGCCACCGTCATCAAGCCCGATATGAAGAAGTACACGGCCGTGGGCCGCGAGGTCCGTGCGATGATGCTGGGCCTGACGCCCCTGGTGGAGCCGCTCTCCATCGACGAGGCATTCATGGACCTCTCGTGCACCGAGTCCCTCCATGGCGCCAGCCCGGCCACGACCCTGGCTGCGCTGGCGCGCCGGGTGGAAGAAGAACTTGCCATTACCGTGTCCATCGGGCTCAGCTACAACAAGTTCCTGGCCAAGATCGCCTCGGACCTGGACAAGCCGCGCGGCTTTGCCGTGATCGGCCGGGCTGAGGCCGAGGCCTTTCTGTCAGACAAGCCGGTCGGGCTGTTGCGGGGAGTGGGCCCAGCTATGCGGCAGCGCCTCGCCGGGGACGGCATCACGCTGATCGGCGAACTGGCCCGCGTCGAGGAGGCAGAGCTTGTCGCCCGTTACGGCAAGATCGGCAAACGGCTGTCGCTGTGCACCCGGGGCGAGGACCACCGCCCGGTCAACCCCGACCGCGAAACCAAGAGCATGTCCACGGAGATTACCCTCGACGAAGACATATCCGACCTGGAGAAGCTGCGCCAAATCCTGTGGCAGCTCGCCGAAATGGTGGCGCGGCGCATGAAGACAGCCGGCATTGCCGGCGAAGGCGTCACGCTCAAGCTCAAGACCTCGGACTTCCGCACCATCACCCGCGTCCGCCACCTGAAGAACGCTACGCAATCGGCTGAGGAGATGTTCCGGACCGCCGAGCTTCTCCTCACCCGCGAGGCCGACGGGCGGGCCTTCCGACTGATCGGCATCGGCGCCCATGATCTCGTCCAGGCCGGCCAGGTTCTCCAGGGCGACCTGTTCGGCGGTGCCGGCCCATTCGGTAGCAAGATCGACAAGGCGGTGGATGCAGTGCGGGACAGGTTCGGCGACAATGCCGTGGCCAGGGGCCGTGGCTTCGTCACGAAGCTCGATCGGCAAGGGCCCTCGGAGATCGACTGAGGCGAACAAACACCAGCGCTTCTTCGATGAGCTTGGCATCGAGATGAACCTCGTTGACCAATGG
>JAKZVK010000320.1:0-10083 GCA_047516085.1 Bryobacterales bacterium | reverse complement strand
CAAAACCACTCTTGTCGACGCCATGTTCCGCCAAAGCGGCGTTTTCGGGGCCCGAGAACAGGTCACCGACCGCGCCCTCGACTCCGGTGAACTCGAGCGCGAGCGCGGCATCACCATCCTCGCGAAAACGACCGGCGTCCGCTTCGGCGAGACCAAAATCAATATCGTCGATACGCCAGGCCACTCCGACTTCGGCGGCGAAGTCGAGCGCGCTCTCAAAATCGTCGACGGCGTCATGCTCCTCGTCGACGCCAGCGAAGGGCCGCTGCCGCAGACCCGCTACGTGCTCATGAAGGCGCTCGAAGCGCGGCTCACCCCCATTGTCGTGATCAATAAGATCGACCGTCCCGACGCCCGCATCGCAGAGGTCCTCGACGAGGTTTACGACCTTTTCATCGATCTCGACGCCGCTGAAGACCAGCTGGATTTCCCGGTACTCTACGCCGTCGCCCGCGACGGTATCGCGAAACGCGACCTAAACGACGAGTCATCCGATCTGCGTGCTCTGTTTGAAACCATCGTCGATCACCTGCCGGCGCCGGAAGGGGACCCCGATGCGCCGCTGCAGTTGCTGGTCGCCAATCTCGACTACAGCGACTACCTCGGACGCATGGCCATCGGCCGGGTCCTCGCCGGCACGCTCCGTCAGGGCGACGAAGTATCGATCTGCAAACTCGACGGCTCGGTCGAGAAAACACGCATCACCAAGATGTACTCCTTCGAAGGGCTCAAGCGAGTCGAAGAAACCGAAGCCCGGCCAGGCGAGGTTCTCGCGATCGCCGGCGTCGAGGGCATCACGATCGGCGAAACCGTCAGCGACCCTGACGATCCGCGCCCCCTGGCTCACATCCAAATCGACGAGACGACGATCGCGATGACCTTCGCCGTCAACACCTCGCCGTTCGCCGGCCGCGAAGGCCGCTATGTCACGTCGCGCAATCTCCGCGACCGGCTCGACAAAGAGTTGCTTACCAACGTTTCGATCCAAGTCGAAGACGGCGATAGCCCTGAATGGTTCCGGGTCTCCGGGCGTGGGGAGCTGCAACTCGCCATACTCGTCGAAACGATGCGCCGCGAAGGCTTCGAGCTGATGGTCGGCAAGCCCGAGATCCTCACGAAGCAAATCGACGGCAAGCTCCACGAACCTCTCGAGCATCTCACTGTCGATTGCCCCGAAGAGTTCATCGGCGTGGTGATGGAGCAGCTCGGCTCGCGCAAAGCCAAGACGTCGAAGATGGTCAATCACGGCTCGGGACGCGTCCGCATCGAATACGAGATCCCCTCTCGCGGCCTGATCGGGTTGCGCAGCGAGATACTGACCGACACCAAGGGTACCGCCATCCTCAACTCCCTCTTCGCCGGATACATTGCGTGGCAGGGCGATATCCCGACGCGCCTCACCGGCTCACTGGTCGCCGACCGCGCCGGCAAAGTGACCGGTTTCGCGATCTACAATCTGCAAGAGCGCGGCGAGATCTTCCTGCGCCCGACGGTGGAGGTGTATGAGGGGATGATCATCGGCGAGAATGCCCGTGACAACGACCTGAACGTGAATATCGTCCGCGAGAAGAAGCTGACGAACATGCGCTCGTCGAACGCCGAGGAGGCCATTCGGCTTGTCCCTCCTCGTACTCTCAACTTGGAGCAGGCGATTGAGTTTATCCGCGACGATGAGTGGGTCGAGGTGACACCGGCGGCGATTCGTCTTCGAAAGAAAACGTTGTCGGCTAGTTTTCGGAAATAGACTCGACGCACACTGCCTCCGAAAGGCTCCGTTATGCTGGTGGCGCATCAATCTATCCTGCGTGAGCCACTCCCCGTATCGCGAGAACAAGCGCAGCCCCAGGGCAATCGGGAGGATATCGATTCGATGATGAGCAAAGTTCCCCGAAGGCAAGGCCATCGCCTTCCGCTACCGCGTGGTGATTCACGAAGGTAACGTCACGGTCGACGACGTTGAGAGAATGTACAGATGAAGGCCAAACCGTGATTCGTGAGGCGTGGCCGATGAAGGCAGGGCTTGAGGCCCGAAAAGAATCTGTGTTCATCTGTGGTTCCGACGTCTCTATCCCACCGTGCCTACCCAGCGGTCGAGAAATTCGTAGGCCTGCTGGCGAATGGCCGGTGGGAACTCGTGGCCGGCGTCGGGATAAACGGCGACCAACTTCTCGCCTGCGCTGAAGATGTCGTCGTAGATCGGCATGGCCGCGTCGACACAGTCGCGGACGCCGGAGACCTCGAAGTTCGAATCACCGACGGGCGCGTTGATAAAGACCGGCCGCGGCGCTTGCGCGGCCAACACGTGCGTGAAGTCGAACGGCATCTGTGAGGGGTCTTTGCCGTAGCGCTCGGCGATGCGCGGCATGTAGCCCTTGTGACTCCAGCCGGTGAGGTCGCCGCCCTTGTACTTGTAAAAGGAATTGAAGCCGCAGCTCGTTACCATCGCGCGAATGCGCTCGTCGAACGCGCCGACATAGAGAGTATTGTGTCCGCCAAGGGAATGGCCGATGCAACCGATGCGGTCTTTGTCGACCTCGGGCAGCGACTGCAACAGGTCGACCGCGCGGGCGTGGTTCCAGATGCCTTTCATCGTGGCGCTGTCGTAGCCGTTGGCATAAGGGTCGAAGACGTAGTCGCCGAAGTTGGGGTAGTCGGGGGCGAGGGCCACGTAGCTGCGCTCGGCCAGCTCCTTGGCGTAGTGCAGGTCGGGCTTGCCGCCGAGGCCCGCCGGCTCGCCCTTGCCGATCTTCGTCGTCTGGTGCAGGCAGAGCATGCCGCCTGTTTTGCCGGCCAGATTCTTCGGCATGAGCAGGTAGGCCGGGACGCGGTCGTTCTCTTCGGCGACGTAGGTGATCTTCGTTCGGGTGAAGGTGGGGAAGTCGACTTTCTCGAGCTCTTCGATGTCGAGCCGCGGCTTCTCGTGCTTGGGGTACTCGCCCATCACGAGCTGCAGGTTGTAGAGCACGGTCTCGCGGCGGCGCCCCCATTGGGCGCGCGAGGTGACGTTCACGACCAGGTCTTCGGGCTCGCGGTAAGAGGGGTCGGGGGGACCGCAGGCGGCGAGGCCGGTGAGTCCGGCGGTGGCGAGCAGAAACTCGCGGCGATTGGGGGCAAGCAAGCCGTGATTCGTGATTCGTGATTCGTGATTCGGGGCGGCGGATAGGAACTGGCGGCGATTGCGCGCGATAGCTGTATGGCTTTTGGGTGTTGTCATGCGGCTCTCCTATTGTTCAATGGCCCTGCTTGTTCAATAGCCCTGCGAGGCGAGGGTGCTTGCCTGGTCGCGCGTCATCAGCGATTGCAAAGCGGCGTCGATGACCTCCATTGCCCGCAGGCCGTCGTTCTGGTTGACGGCGAACGGCTCGCCATTGCGGCATTGCTCAACGAAGTAGGCCAGCTCGTCGCGGTAGGCGTCGCCGAAACGGCCGACGAATTCGGGGAGGTCGCTCCCCCGGTCTGGGCGCCCATCGTCCGGCCCCCCGTAATCAGGCAACGGGAACACTTCGCGCGCGAGGGACGCCTCGCGGCTGTATGCCTCGACGACGACCTCGGCCTTCTGCTCGAAATGCCCGACGTGGATGTTGCCTTCTTCGCCGAAGAGCCACGTCTCGACGCGGTAGCCGGGGACGTGGTTGCGGCTGACCTGGATCTGGGCCGTCAAGTCCCCGCCGAACCAGAGTTGCAAGAAGCCGTCGTCGAAGTCTTCGTTGACCGGGGAGTGGCGATGGCTGTAGAGGCGCGATCCGGTGGCCAACGCCGCGGTGGGCGTTCGGCCGGTGAGCCACAGCGCCTCGTCGACGTTGTGCACCGACATGTCTTGCAACAGGCCCGCGCTCTGATAGCCGGGCGGCACGGGTGCGGAGTCTTCGAGGACGGAGACGAGCTTGAAGGGGCGTCCGATGAGGCCGTCGTCGAGGAGCTGCTTGGCGCGCACGAGCGGTGGGTCGAAGCGCCGCTGGAAGGCCAGCATCAAGGCGTCCGGGGCAGTGTCGTTGAGCTTGCGGACGAAGGCACGGTCGGTATCGAGCGATGCCGTCATCGGCTTTTCGAGCAAGATGCGGTGGCCGGCGGCGATCAACCGCTCGGCGTGGGGGCCGTGTTGATCGGTGGGCGTCGCGATGACGGCGGCCGTGGTCGCGCCGGCAGCGGTCAATTCGTCGATGCTTCCGAACGGTTGGACGCGAGTGCCCTGCCCGGCGAACTCGGCTGCCAAGGCCTGCGCGCGTGCTCGATCACTGTCGACGAGCGCGGCCAACTCGCAGGCGCCGGTCGCCGCGAGCTGTTGCGCGTGGCGCGCGTGCACGACGCCGATGCGGCCGAGGCCGACGATGGCGAGTTTCACCGGGTCAGGCATCGATGTTGGCCATGGAGACTCAGGGCACTGGCTCCCAGCGGCCGGTTTCGGCCGAGCGAAACAAGGCTTCGATGACCTCGAGGTTGCGGACCGCGTCTTCGAGGGGGAACTCGAGCGGCTCGCCGGTGCGGATGGCGCGCGAGAACAGGTCGCCCTGCAAGGTGTACTGGTCGACGACGTCGAACGCTTCCTCGCGGGCTGAACTCGGCGATGGAGCGGCGCTGCCATCGTCGAGGAAGATGCGGCAGGGGCGGTCGGGCGGCGCGTTGAACGGGATCTCGATGTCGATCCGTCCGCTGGTGCCGAAGATCTGCATGCGCTGGAACGGCACGAGCTGCGTCGAGCAGACGAAGCTCGCCTGGCCGCCCGGAAAATCGAGCAGGCCGCTGGTGAGACGGTCGATCTTCATGACGGGGTCGCGATCGATCACGGCGGCCACGCGGGTGGGCTCGGCTTCGAAGAGAAAGCGCGACGTCGTGATCGGGTAGCAGCCGATGTCGTAGATGCCGCCGCCCCCGATGTCGACTTGGTTGCGGATGTTGTTGGCGTCGAGGTTCGTGTAGCTGAAGAACCCCTGGATCGCACGCAGTTCGCCGATGCGTCCGTCGCGGACCCACTCGCGTGCACGCAACCACTGCGGATGGCTGCGCACCATGAATGCTTCTTGCATCACGACGCCCGTCTCGTCTCGGACGTCGATGAGGGTGCGGGCTTCGTCGGCGGTGATGGCGAGCGGCTTCTCGCACAACACGTGTTTGCCGGCACGCGCCGCCTTGGTCGACCAGGGCACGTGCAGGTGGTTGGGCAGCGGGTTGTAGATCGCTTCGATGTCAGGGTCGGCGAGCAGCTCGTCGTAGGAGCCGTAGGCTTTGGGGATGCCGAGTTCGGCAGCTACCGACTTGGCCTTATCGCCGTCGCGCTAGGCGATCGCGGCGATGCGGCAGAGCCTTCCCTTGAGCATCGCTGGGATCACCCTCTGCACGCCGATCTTCGCCGTGCTGAGAATGCCCCAGGTGACGGGGGTGAGGGTTGCTTCGTTCATTGCGTTCTTCCTGGCTGCCTCTTGTTGCGAACCGGCCGCGGGCACGGCATGCTGCCGTGCCCCTACATGGCAAGGCGAAACTACGTGCTGCTCACTGTGCTCATCTCTGCTCTGGAGCGGATCAACGCGGGCTGACGCCCGCGGCTCTGAGTGTCTCCAGGCAGTATCGCGCCTACCGGGTGCGCTTTACCAACACATGCACCTTGCGGATGATGGTCTCCTCCACCGACGGCGTGAACGGCCCTGGCTGCAAGTAGTAGATCATCGCACCGGACGCCTCGTAGCCGCCTTCTTCCAGCACGCGGCGCGACGGGATGTAGGCGAACACGTCATTGCTGTAGCCGGCGACCCATATCTTCTCGGCTCCGAGTTCGCGCTTCAAGCGCAAGGCGTAGTCCGCGACGACCTCGCCAGCGAGCGCGATCAGCGTCAGATCGTCGCCCAGCTTCCACACTTGCGCAGGGTAGGGATACTCAACAGGCAAGCGCCCCTCGCGGTCGAGGACCTTCAGCATCTCGCGCGCATGGTAGCGCTGATACGGGTTGTTGCCCTCGAACATCGCCTCGAGCTTCTCGCGCGAGGGAGGGGCGGCGAAGGCCAGCGGGAACTCCTCGTAGGCCGTCCGCAACGCGCCCCGCACCGGGCGACCCGGCCGCTCGAAAGCCTGCTCGATCATCCCCGCCAAGGCGCCGCCATGGACATCGGGGAGGTCGTTGCCGCGCGGGTAGGGGTTGGCGTCCGCGCCGCATCCCATGACGAACAGAGCGGTGACGCCGGGATGCTGTTCTTCGAGACGCTTCTGCGCCGAACCCGCCCAACCGCCGTGGAACTGATAGAAATCACCGCGAATGGCGGTGTTGTGGCAGGCGTAACCGAACACGACGGCCTGCATCGCGCCCGCCGCGTCTTCGACACGCAAGATCGGCACGTCGTGATCGACCGGGCCTTCCCAGTTATCGCCGCCACCTCGATAGCCGGCGGGAGTCTTTCGACGCCGGTTCACCGCGAAACCGGCGCGAGTGCGCTCGAACCTGAGCCGGGCCGGTGCCAATTGCTCGACCGCCCTTCCGATCAAGCGCACGAGCTGGTTTTCGAGTTCGCGCGTGTATTCGTCGACATCGGCCCAGTGCTTGCCGGTCATGGTCGGGTAAGCCGCGGCCAAATTTCGCCCGACGACCGGCCCGGCGTGCGTGTGGGAGGCGTTGAGCATGATAGCCTCGCGCGGAAGCTCGTAAAGCCGCTCGGCCTGCCGGGTCACCCTCCGTGCAAGGTCCTGCGGAAATCCAAGGATGTCGGCCGTCACCAGCACGACCCGCTTGCCGTTCTGGTCCTCGAGCGCCAGGGCCTTGGCATGCAGCTCCTGGGCGGTTCCCTCGGAGGGCCTGTCGCGCGAACCGTACCCTGCCATCCACAACGGCCGGGCGGGCGTGATGCGGGACCTCGCGACGCCGGCTTTCCAGTCCTGCGCGAAGAGCGGCGATCTCGCCGAGGAGACGACCAGCAACAGCAAGGGCGGCAACAGCAGGGGAAACAGACGGCGAACGAACCCGGTCATGGGAGCCTCCAAGCGGCAGAGGTGGAAACCCCACTATGGGGACTCGACTTGTGTCGCGTCAACACGCCGAAAAAGGGCCGCAATTCACGCGCCCGGGGGGCGATTGACTTGGGCACGATCTCGGGTGTACTCTTGTCAAAGAGTGGCATCGGGAAGGCGTTCAACCGGCGCCCTCCTTAGGGTCGAGGCTACATCTTTAGCGGGTTGTCTTGTCCCTAGCGACATGATCCATAACTTTGGGGGGTATATGACTCTACGATTCAAACACCATTGATGTATGCTGTTGAGCTTGGTGCTAATTCTGGCCCTGGCTCCCGTGGCCTACAGTCAGGTCGCTTCGCGTATCACCGGAACCGTGCAAGATCAGACCGGCGCGGTCATCCCGGGTGTCAACGTCACGCTGACGAACGTCAACACGAACGTCAGCCAGTCCACAACCTCCAACGAAGCCGGCCGCTACGCGTTCCCGAACCTCGGTTCGGGTCTCTATCAGATCACCGCCGAAACCGCCGGTTTCAAGACCGCATCAAGCACGGAGTTGCGCCTCGAAGTGAACCAGACGCTCGAGTTCGACCTTGCCATGGAAATCGGCGAGGTGACCGAGCAGGTCGAGGTCACCGGCACCGCGCCGCTGCTACAGACCAGTGATTCCCAAGTCGGAGGCGTGATCGAGAACAAGCAGGTCGTGGATCTTCCCATCGCCGCTCGCGACATCATGCAATTGGCGCTGACCGTCGCCGGCGTGGTGGAGTCCACCGACAACAACCGCCACCAAACCGAGCGCGCCACCTGGAACGGCTCGTTCAGCGTGCACGGCATCAGCGCGGACTACAACCAGTATCTGTTCGACGGGATGTCGGCCAAAGAACACCAGCACGCCACGAACAGTTTCGCTCCCAACATCGACATGATCCAGGAGATGAAGGTCGAAACCAGCAACTACAGTGCGGAGTTCGGAAGTGAAGCGGGCGGTCAGCTCAACATCGTGAGCAAGTCCGGCACGAACGACATCCATGGCACGCTGTTTTGGTTCAACCGCAACAACGCCACCGGCGCCCGCGCGCGGTTTGCCGATGAGACGCCGTTCCAGAACCGAAACACCTGGGGCATGGTCGTTGGAGGCCCCATCGCCAAAGACAAGACTTTCGGCTTTTTTGCCTATGAAGAAGTTCGCCTAAGGAAAGGATTCGCGCAGGACACCGAGGTTCCCACGGCCTCCTATAAACAGGGCGACTTTTCGGCACTCATGGGGACGGATAGTTCGACTCCGAAGCCGATCCCGATTTTCGACTGGACCACCGGCCAACCCTTTGCCAACAACACCGTGCCTCAGTCGAGGATCAACCCTTTTGCGAGCAGCTTCATTAACGAGTTCGTGCCCGACCCCAACCGGGCGGGCCGAGGCGGAATCCGGCCGATCGACAACTACCAGCTTACTGACACCCAGAAGACCGATACCCCGCAGCTTTCCGCGCGGGTCGATCACAACTTCTCCGACAACGATCGAGTCTTCTTTCGCTTCAGTTGGAGCGACACGGATACCATCGCTCCGCAGGTGTGGCCGGCGTTCACCTACGCGCAGAACAACGCGGTCTACCATACCGTCTTGAACTACTCGAAAACGCTCAGCCCCACTTCGATTTTTGAATTCAAAGCCGGCTACAGCCGCTTCAACGATATCGAGCGGACGGAAAGCGCTTTCGTCGAAGACGTTTCGGCCAGGCTCGGGCTCCAGGGCGCTTGCTCAGCCAACCCCTCGTGCTGGCATGCTCCGTATTTCAATGTCCAGGATTTCAGCACCATGGGCAATCCCAGCGGTGTTACGAGGGGTCAAGGGATTTCAGGTCCTCGCGGCTGGAAGAATGAGATCTTTGAGATGGGCGGCCGCTACTACGTTACGAAGGGCAACCACAACCTGCGCGTGGGCATGGATGTCCGCAAATACCGGGACACCTTCCCGGAGGCCATCCGTCCCGCCGGCCAGCATGTTTTCAACGGGCAGTGGACCAAAGGATCGGCCTCGAACGCTTTCCCGTCCGCGGATTTCGATCTGACCGGTTTCGCAATGGCAGACGCCATCATGGGTCTGCCTCGTACCATTAACGCCAGCGTTGACATCTTCGATCCGAACTTCAGCTCCTTCTCGTTCTTCCCGTGGGTTCAGGACGACTGGAAGGTCAGCTCGAAGCTAACGATCAACTTCGGCCTGCGCTATGAGCGGGCGGGACGGCCCTACTCGCGGAACGACTCGATCTCGAACTTCATCGAGATCTCGCCGGGCGTAGGCCGCATCATGACTCCGGCGAGCCGGCCGCCCCCGGCGGGCTTTAGCGATACGTTCATCCCGGCGCCGGCGGGTATCAGCCGAGCGTTGATGCACAACGACAACAACAACTTCGCGCCGCGTATGGGCTTCGCCTACAAGGCCACCGACCACACCGTGATCCGAGGCGCCTATGGCCTCTTCTCGCAGCGCGACAACGCTTGCACCTGGATCGGCATCTCGATCAATTCACCCTGGATTCGCACCGGGAGTGTCACGCTGGGTGTGAACCAAAACGATCTCGACACCTTCCCGATAAACGACTTGCGTCCCGTTACCGACTTCGTGGCCCCGGGCAGCAAGCCTTCGGTGATCGCGATGACCACCGTCTGGGAAGATGCGTACGTCCAGCAATGGAACCTCTATGTTGACCACTCGCTCACCGACTCGATGGTCGCGAAAATCGGCTATGTGGGCAACCATGCTGTCGGTCTACGGCGTCAGAACAGTCCCTTCAACTCCCCGCCGCCGGGGCCTGGCAGCGTCCAAGCGCGCCGCCCCTTCCAGCAGCTCAGCCGCATCACGATGCGCGACACCGACGGCCATTCCAACTATCACGGGTTGGAACTGCAGCTCGAGAAACGGTACGCCGAGGGTTTTACGTTCGTCACTGCGTACACGTTCTCGAAAGTGCTGGATAACCTCAACAACATGAACCACTGGTTCGGTGGCAACCCCGAACTGAACCGAGGTCCATCGCGTCTGCATCTGTCGGACCGCTTTACGTTCTCGGGCATCTACGAGCTGCCGTTTGGCCGGGGCCGCCAGTATGGGGCTGACATGCACGGGGCGGCGAACGCGATTCTCGG
>JAKZVK010000319.1:0-3225 GCA_047516085.1 Bryobacterales bacterium | reverse complement strand
GGCTGTTCTGGACGCCGAGGCCCGTGTGGCGGGTAGTCGAGCGGACTGTGAAGCGGTGCTGGCTCTGGGGGGCTCTTTCCCAGGCGAGCTGACGCCGCTACGGCACACGCTTGGGGTGAGAGTATTCGAGAACCTCGGCTGAAGGGTTGTCGCCGTGCGCGAACCGGTCAGAGATGGCGAGCCCGCGCTCGCAGTGGATACCGAGGAGGAATTCGACCGCGCGCTCGGTAGCGGCGTGTACGGCGTCCCGCCATCGTGGGTGGTGCATCGCACCACATTCGTAGAGCCATCAGACGTCCGCAATCAGCGGCCGGCGCAGCATGGAGCTCATTTCGTCATCCCGTGCAATTGAGCTACGAGAAACGCAGTTTCAGGTCTGGTCTGGCGTATGTGCCCTGCCGCCTGCCTGCCAGCGGTTCCAAGACTTCGATGCCTGGTGACTCTGCCAGCTCCAGCGCCCGCAAGATCTTCTTATAGTGGGTCTCGCGAAACGCGGTGTCGGCCAACACGAACTCCTCCACTTCACTGACTGTCGTGTCCTGAGCTCGAAACCGTTCGACTATCTGCTTCTGCAGGATGTCCAAAGGAGGCTCACCGAACAGCACCATCTGGTTGGGATCCGTCGCATCAGAGAAGGAGAACTCACCGGAGCTGTCGATCTTCCACATTGCCTCCTTCATCTTCTTCAGGCCCTTGATGTTGTTGGTGCCGTAGAAGAGAAAGAAATCGGTGACATCGCGTTCGTTTCGCATCTCGAACGAGCGCACGAACGCAACTTGTGCGGTCTCCCGAAGCTGCCTAATGTAGAGGTCGTGTAGGAACCTGTTTCGCCTGGCGGGCTCGACGATAGATAGACATTCCCGCCATTCAGGTGTCCCGAAGAACACGTCGAAGTTCTGCCCCTGCTGGTCTTGCGACAAGAAACGGTTGATTTCCTCGTACATGAAGGTAATCAGCACTTCGCAGCTCTGATGACTCATCACCTCCCGCACGATTGCGAATGGAACGCCCTTCCATCCGAAGGGGTCGATGAAGGCGAACGTCGGCGGCAGCGACTGTCCCTTCTGCGTGTAGAAGCCCAGGAAGTCACTGACTGCCTGCTCGAAGGTCTTTTCTGCAACAATCCTGACGCGAATGCTGTCAGGCCGCGGAATCTCGTCGACCACGCTCCGCAGGACGCTTGCCCGCTGCCCGTCCAGCTCGACGAAGAGGAACAGCACGGTCGTCCTTGGCTTTGCTTGCTCAACGGCGACCTTAAGCGCGATGACCGGCGAGCCGTCCTCACCTTTTGAGTACTTGCCGGGCCCTGCAAACCCGTCGATGTACGCAATCTGAAGAAAGCCGCCCAAGCTCAGGATGGGCGTCCATGCTTGAAGGTAGCGCTTGAGAATCGCATGCTTGGCGCGAGTGTGCGGTTCAAGCTCCCAGACCGTGGTTTGGGGCGCGGCCATGTCAGGCCGTGCGCCTCCGCAGGCCGTCTACAGGCATCACGGACACGAGGTGGTGCGCCGCCGAGTGCGCACGGTTCCGCATGTGCGTCGCTGCAAGCGCCCGCTCTCTAGGACCAGGCATGTCTCCGCGGAGAAGTACGGGCATTTCGTCGTATGTCCGTCCGCGAAGGCGCCGCCCAGTCTCGCTCTTGCGGACGCCTCCCCACTGCTTAAAGAAGAATGGCACGCCGGCACGCGCGCACTGGTCGCGGATACTGAGAACCCACTCCTCCTTCATGGAACGCGCTCCGTGCCCGCTCTCGCCTCCGACAATGACCCAGCTGATGCCGTCGAGATTGATGGCGCCGAGGTCTTCCAGGAGCGGCTCGACCGAGAGGAAGCGAACCCTGAGAGGCGCCTTCCGAAGGTGCTCAACGCGCGGCAGGCCGTACTTGCGGTCCTCGACGCTGACACCCCACCAGACGTGCTGCGCGCGCGCCACGGGCGCGAGCACCGAACGTGACAGCTCGAGGAGCCGCTCGGAACGCTTCGTGAGGACCTGGTACGTGTGCCACTCTGCAGCGCCCATTACGCTGGCGACGAGCTCGACGTACGAGTCTGGGACGCCGTCGTGGAAAAGGTCGCTCATCGAGTTGACGAAGACTAGGCGGGGAGTGCGCCAGTTGAACGGCTCAAGAAGCTTGTCCGGCACGAGCCGTAGGTCAAATCCCTCCTCGTAGGGATGGCCCGGCACGCCGCGGAACCGCTCCGCGAAGGTTTCGGCGTAGCAGTGCCTGCAGCCGGGGCTGACCTTGGTGCAGCCGCGTACCGGATTCCAGGTCGCGTCAGTCCACTCGATCTTGGAATGGTCGCTCATCGGTTCCGCTCCAGTTTCGTCTTATATTCGCCTTTAGCGTAAGTCCTTACAGCTCAGTTGTCAACGCCGCTACTCCGGTTTTGACGCCCCTATATGTCAAGACGATCGTTTAGGCGGCCTGGATGTCTGCTTGGCGCGCTCGATAGTCTGTCATGACCCGCTGGTAGATCTCGCGGGCGAGGAAGCGTGTGAGGCACCGGATGATATCGCGTTTGGTCCGGCCGCCAGCAGTCCGTCGTGCGACGTAGTCGACGGTCGGCTGGTGGAATCGCATGCGGACGATGACGGCTCGATAGAGGGCGGCGTTGGCCTGTCGGTGGCCACCCCGATTGAGGCGGTGCCGGCCGGTGGTCATCCCGGACGAGGCCGGGATCGGACACGCGCCGCAGCGCTTCGCGAAGGCGGCTTCCGAACGAATCCGGTCGGGGTTGTCCCCGAAGATGATCAACAGCTCCGCCGCGGTGTGGGCGCCGACCCCGAAGCCCTCGCGGAGGGTGGGTGACGTCTCGGTCGTGAGTCGCGCGAGGTGGCGGTCGTGGGTCGCGATTTCATCGGCGAGGGCAATCCAGCGTCGGGCCAGCGCCCGGAGGGTGTGCTTGGCTGATGCGGTGGGCGCGTCGATGGGACCCGGTCGGAGTCGGGCGCAGCGCGTGAGCAGGCCGTGATCGGTGAGGTCGTGGAGGGCTTCTCGTAGGACCGGCGAGGCGTGCACGACGATCTGCTTCAGCGTGTTCATCGCCGTGGTGCGCGCCTTCACCGCGGTATCCCGCGTGATCTTCAGCTGGCGCATCATCTCGACGGCGCCGTCCGCGGTCTTGGGAATGGCTGTCGACTGACCCGCCAGTACGGACCGCGCGGCGACCTCCGCATCGATGGTGTCGGACTTGCCGGCGGCGCGTCGCGTGCGCCGGTCGCCCC
>JAKZVK010000318.1:0-3591 GCA_047516085.1 Bryobacterales bacterium | reverse complement strand
CGCCGGGAAGCAACGTCCACATAGAGAAACCGGCTTTCGATAGGAGGCATCGGCTCCCGCTCCACGGCCGGCTCAGGCTCGGGAGAAGGTTTGGCCTCTGGCACTGTGTCGTTTTCAACGACTTCGTTTTCGTCACTCATAACCACTTATCATACGCGAAGCTGGTCACGAAGTCGACACGATTCCGGTGGCACGCGACGGACCCCCTTCAGCACCGGCTTCTCCAGACAGCGCGTTGCCGGCCACACACGCTTGGGGCGCGCAAACCGCCGAAAACCATTCGCCGTTTAGCACGTAGTAGGCGGCTCGGCCGCCAACATAGATGACCACACCACCGGCCTCATCACGCACGGGCACGAGTGTCCGCGCATCGACCGCCGCAATCGGAATGTTGTCACGCATCACTCGTTCACCTCCGCAGACTCGCCATCCACGACGTCGGAATCGGTGCCAGCCGTGATCTCGGAACCGTGTGAGTCATTCCACCGCTCAGAGTGATTCCGTTTCCGATCGAATTAAGTGAGTTAGAGCGTTTTTCGAAAAGCTCTAGTACTCGATAGGCGGTTCATGGTACTCCTACGTGCAACGTCCTGTAGGAGGATCAATGCGCGCCTATTCGATGGATCTTCGCGAACGAGTGCTCCACGATAGCGACGCCGGCATGCAGGCGGCCGCGGTCGCGGGCAAATACCGCGTCAGTGCCTCCTGGGTCCGGCGGCTCAAACACCGACGGCGGGAGACCGGCGAAGTCGCCCCGCGCCAGCAGCGCTACGGGCGGCATCCGGTGCTCGCGCCCCAGCTGCACACGCTCGCGGCGTTGATCCGCGAGCAACCGGACCGTACCCTCGCGGAACTGCAGGTGGCCCTGGGCACGTCTGCCAGTCTGGCGACGATCTGGCGGGCCGTGAAACAGCTGGGCTTTACCCGTAAAAAAAACGGTACGCGCGTCCGAACACGATCGCCCCGACGTCGCGGCCGCCCGCGCGCAGTGGGCAGCGACCGCCCCGACGCTCGACCCGACCCGCCTCGTCTTTCTCGATGAAAGCGGGGTCGCCACCAATCTCCTGCGGCGGTATGGGCGCGGCCCTCGCGGCCAGCGGGTCGCCGATCACGCGCCGCAAGGTCGGTGGGAAAGCAGCACCTTCATCGCCGCGCTGCGGGTGACGGGGCTGACCGCTCCAGGCGTCCTGGATGGCCCGATGGACGGGGTCAGCTTCCTCGCCTACGTCGAACAGATCCTCGTGCCGACGTTGCAGCCCGGCGACATCGTGATTGCCGACAATCTCGCCGCTCACACAGTCGACGGCGTGCGCCACGCCATTGAAGCCGTCGGCGCGACGCTGCGCTTCCTCCCGCCCTACAGCCCCGACTTCAACCCCATCGAGCTGTGCTTCGCCAAGCTCAAGGCCATCGTCCGCAAGGCCCGCTGCCGATCGATCGACACGCTCTGGCCGCTCCTCGGCGAGTGTCTGTCGCGCTTCACCCCCACCGAATGTCGCAACTACGTCCGTCATTGCGGCTACACCGCCGCCAAAGCGGAATGAAAAACGCTTTAGTTTGCAGTGAGCTGCTCGAAGAGCCGCTGGAGCTCGCGGTCCGAGGTGAAGTGCACCACAATCCGGCCCCCGCTCCCCCGACGCACGATCTCGACCCCAGTGCCGAGTGCGATGCGTAAACGCTCTTCGGCAGCCTTCGTGTGGACATCTGGCGCCGGCTGGGGTTGTCGCCGTATCGGAGGTCCAAGGAGCCGCTTGACCAAAAGCTCGGTGTCACGAACCGAAAGCTGCCGGTTGCGGACGTCACGGGCGGCTCGACGCTGTGCGGCGGCATCAGGCAACCCAGCGAGCGCGCGTGCATGCCCCATCGTCAACCCGCCCGACGCGACATCCCCCTGCACGTCGGCGGGCAGGGGCAAGAGACGCTGATAGTTAGCGACAGTCGCTCGATCTCTCCCGACGGCACGAGCGATCGCCTCCTGTGTGAGATTGAACTGGTCAGCGAGCCGTTTGTAAGCTCGCGCCTCTTCGATCGGGTTGAGATCCTCGCGTTGGATGTTCTCGATCAACGCGAGTTCAAGACGCTTCTCGTCGGGTACGTCGCGCACGACGACCGGTACCGTGAGCAGCCCGGCACGCTGCGCCGCTCTCCACCGTCGCTCGCCAGCCACGATCTCGAAGCCCCCCGATGGCTGTCGTCTCACCACGATCGGCTGGATGATCCCGTTGCTCTTGATGGACTGCGCCAGCTGTTCGAGCTTCGTGTCGTCGATGACGCTTCGTGGCTGGTCGCGGTTCGGCTCGAGTAGGTCGAGGTCAACCTCCGCAGGTGTGTCCGTGGCTGCCGGCGGCGGAGGAATCTCCGGAATGAGGGCACTCAGACCACGACCCAACGCGGGGCGCTTGTCAGGCACTGTTTTGAGTCCTTGCGCTGTCGGGGCGCGTCTCGATCTCGAGGATCTCTTGGGCCAGTGACGCGTAGGCCGCTGCCCCACTCGATTTCGGGTCGTAAATGATGGCGGGCAATCCGTGGCTCGGCGCCTCACCCAACCGGACGTTCCGAGGAATAACCGTATCGAACACCTTGTCCTTGAAAAAGTCACGCACCTCGGCCGCGACCTGGCGACCGAGGTTCGTTCGGGAGTCAGCCATCGTCAGCAGGACACCCCCGATCTCCAGTCGTGGATTCAGGTGGGCACGTACTCGCTGAACGGTCGCCGTCAACTCGGCCAAACCCTCCAGAGCGAAGTACTCGCAGGTCAGCGGGATCAACACCTGGTCCGCGGAGACCAGAGCATTGAGTGTCAGTAGCCCGAGCGAAGGTGGCGTATCGATGAAGATATGGTCGGCCAGCCCACG
This sequence comes from Bryobacterales bacterium, assembly GCA_047516085.1. Taxonomy (GTDB): domain Bacteria; phylum Acidobacteriota; class Terriglobia; order Bryobacterales; family UBA6623; genus JAKZVK01. The sequence continues at coordinate 736 of JAKZVK010000318.1, read as the reverse complement.
GGCCGAGTCCACGAGCGGCCGCAGCCGCGTCTCGCGTCTTTCGAACCCGACCAACTCAAGCTCGGCGCCGGTCAGATTCCGGTCGGCCGGCACTAACGACAGCCCGTCGACTGCCGTTGGTATGACGAAGTCGGAAACGTTGATCGTGTCCTGTGTCGTAAGGGCGTCGTAGATCGTTCCGCCGGGCGCAGAACGCCCCTTGAGCCCGACACCGCTTGTCAAATTGGCCTGTGGGTCAAGATCGATGACGAGGACGGTGCGACCTACATGGCACAACGATGCTGCCAGGTTGATGGTGGTGGTCGTCTTCCCGACGCCACCCTTCTGGTTAGCAACTACGACAACCGGTTTCACGTTGACCAGACCGAACAGAAAGATCGACCATTAGGCCGTTAGACCAAACATGTTTATGTCTAACGACATACCTAATACTGGCTGAGGCTAACCGTACACTCATTGCCTGCAATGGTCAACGATATTCAGGCGTGAATGTTCCACGTGGAACATTCACGTAGGCAGGGCTGAACGAGCTGAATAGATGGAGCCAGCGAGATATCCAACAAGAATCGCCGGTATGTCAATATCAGATGATGTCTCAGGTGGACATATATCTGGACCAGATCTTCTGTCTGTTCCACAAAAGTTCGTCATCTCGAGCAGGTGGCTGCCGTTTGTCAGATGGTCTCACTCCCGTCATCATTGGGTGGCCACATTGAATTTGGGTCATGCCTAGCTG
>JAKZVK010000317.1:0-16332 GCA_047516085.1 Bryobacterales bacterium | reverse complement strand
GATGTGGTCCAACGGCCCTGCTTTGTGCGAGCCCGGCAAGAACTTCAGGCAGCCGTTCTCTTCTCCCGCCGCGTCGATGTGCACGATCGCGTCGATGTAGCCGGGACCCTCGTGCGCATAGAACGCGTAGTCCTGATGCATCGGGAACGGGGTGCCCATCTCGGGCGCCTTGGCGTGGAGTGTCGTGTGGTGCAGCTCGACGTTCGGCCCCATCAGATCGATCAGTGCCCCGGTGACCGTGTCGTTCATCGCGGCCCGCATATAGGCTGCGGAGTAGAAATGCAGGTCGTTTAGAAACGTCGCGCGGGCCCGCTCGTCTTCCTCGGCCGTCATATACGCCTCACGCCACGGGCCCACCCAGCCTGGACCTTCCACGGTCCACTCCTGCATCAGCCGCTCCAGCTCGTCCGACAGCCAGCGAACCTCGTCCGCCGGATATACCTGCTTCAAACGCAGGAATCCGTTCTCGTTGTAGAAGTCGACCTGTTCGCGGCTCAGTGTGTGCATGAGATTCACCCCGATCGTTGCCCTAACCTGACATCGCCAACAATTATCTCGCGCTCTGCGTATTCGTCAAACTGGCCGATCGCGTACGATCTCGTGTGCCGTTGGCGATGGTTCGGTCTCGTACCGGGCGCGAAACCAAATCTGGCCGGGTGAACGACACGCCTGTAGCAGGGGTGACAAGCCACCGCTAGCAGCCGACCGGGGGTCGTCGCGCCGCCCTTAGACATCTTGCTCTACAGCGCCTGTGGGTTGGTCCAGGCATGTCGACCCTCCGCATCTTCCACCTCGATGCGGACGTACAGTTCCTGGCGTTCAGGATCCGTGCCTGGAACTGCATGGCGCAGCTCGTGCTCGATGCCGGTGAGCACGTCATCGCCCGCTGCTCGGTAGGTTCGTCCGCGGTTGCGGCGGGCCATGACGCTGATCCGGCGCACCGGCGAGCACTCAACCGTCACTTTCCCTCCGGCGATCTGAACATCATGAATCTCCGGACCTTGGGACGCGTAAAAGTGACCTGCGCGCATCGCCGTCAACAACCCCGGCACGCTGAAGTCGGTAGTCCGTACCATCACCCAGCCGCGGCCCGCCTCATTGGGGGCAAAGTAGTGCACGTCATCCGCCGCGAAACCCCACGTGAGATTTCTGTGGGCATCGAAGCCCTCCAGGGAGGCAAGGCTGAACTCATCCCACTGAATGGTGGCGTAGCCCTTCGAGAACAAATCATCGTTGGCGGCGTTATATATCTCAATACCTACGAACCCTCGGAACTGGCGCAGGTCGCCAGCACCCAGCCCCGTACCCGTCGGGTGCACCATGATGGCGATGCCGCCATCGGCGTTGATTCGGTCGATGGCGCCTTGTGGGCCGCCCGAACCTCCCGGCGCCGGCAGGGGGTGACAGTCCTCGGACGAAGGCGTAAAGCTGTGGACCCCAACCCCCACGATATCGAAGAGCACGCCGCGGGAATCCCAGTTATGTGTCTCGATGCTATTGATCGTGACGAAGTCAGCCGTCGCAAACGCCGACGTGTCGGTGAGCACGCGATGGTCGGTAATTCCCACGAAATCGTAGCCGTGGTCCCGGTACCAGGCCACGACATCCTCGGGCGACTTACCACGGTCCTCGGGCACGTCCATCGAGTTCGTGGAGTGGCCGTGTAGGTTGCCGCGATACCAGCGTCCCTCGACCGCAAACGGGTTCCCGCTGTGATCAGCTTCGGTAATCGTTGCCACCGTCGTCTCCTGTCGCAACTCAAACACAATACCCGTTGCCTCGCCGCTAGGTGACCGGTCACCCGGTCCTTAGAGATAACCGGCCACCTATCGCAGGCTCAACACCCGTCCACCTGGCGTCGGCGACGGGCGATTCTCCGCTGTCGCCTAGGTCGAAAGCGCCTCAGCCCAGGCCTTAATCTCGTTGTATCGTTCTAGCTCATTTTGGAGGACTCGGTCCTTTGCCGCAATGAGCTTCGGTATTCCTTCATCAAGTGATTCTTCACCATTGATCATCGCATCCCAGCCTGCGGCCCTGATTATTTCAACACGCCCCGGATGCGACGATTGCCCGTGTCGGTGATTCGTGCGATTCGTAACTTGCTTCCAGTACACGTGATTCTCGGGCGGAGCTGCCGCGAACTCCGGCGAATCGAGCACCGCCTTGTACATTGGGAACGATCCGCGGTCAATCGCGATGCGGGTCTGAACCTCTTCACCAGCGAAGAACAGCAACACCTCCACCGACTCATCGACCGTACCCGTCTTTTGGGCCGTATTGGTCGCGGTATGCGCTTGGCCGCCAAATATCGTTGGAACCGGACCATGGGGGCCCTCAGGCGTCGGCCCCATCCCCCACTTGAAGCGGTCTTTGATTCTAGGGACGTTGTAACCAGTAGCACCACCTTGCATGTCAACCAATACCTTGCCCGCGACGAACGGACTGGAGAACTCCCCCGAGATTTCCTTTGCCGCCTCCGGTGCAAACGAGACTTTGTGTTTCTGAATCATGTCAACGCAAAGCTGCAACCCACGATCTCCACCATCGTCTAAGCACTCGTAGTGGGTCGCATCCTCGTTCATGTATGGCATCAGATCGTCGCGGTCGGCAAGCGCCAAGGGCCACCACTGCGCGAATTGGTGGTGAGCTCCCGTCATCCGCATGCCCCACTGATCAGTCTCAGGGTCGGTCGCCTTCGTCAAGGCATCGAGATACTCAGTCTCCAGGCCCCAACTACCTTCGCTGGGGAAGTCGATACCGGCGCTATCCATGATGTCGAGGTTGTACGAATAGGCGTTGACGTTGCCCTGATAGGGGAGTCCCCACAGCGGTCCGGAGACGGGGTCCAGGTGCGGCGAGGGTACCCGGTTCCAGTAGACAAGCCCGAACTCATCCGGAGTATGGAAGACAGCGCTTGGATCCCACTTCGGGTTCTTATTCAACGACTCGTTGATTTGGGTAAATGCTCCGGACTTGACCCAGGCCGTCATGAAATACCCACTGAGCAAGGCGAGTTCACCCGTCGTGCCTGCGGCTTGCTTTATCGCGAAGGAATCCAGGAAGTCCTCAGACTGTGGTACGAACCGGATCAGGATATTGGGGTTGATTTGGCTGAAACGCTCAAGCGCCCAACTCATGGCCGAGCCGCGCGGACCAGAGGTGTGGTCGTGATGCAACTCGATCTTCACGGTCCCGCGCTGCGCCGTGACCTCCTTGATGACTTCCCGCACGACCACCTTCTCGACCGGGACTTCCTTCGTCACGATCGTCTCGACCGGGACTTCCTTCTCCACGATCTTCTCGACTGTGACGACCTGCGTCTCACCGCAGGCCGCGAGCGCTATGGCGCCGGTCACCCCAAGGACCGCCCCGCCACTTGCGCGCAATACCTGCCGTCGTGTCATCGTCGGATGCATGTCGTCCTCCCAAGGCACTCGTCCCAACCTCGCAGCGCAGTCAGCGGCGTGTTACAGCGCAGGCTAGAAGTTCGGGACGTGAATATACGGCGGCGAGCAGTTTGGGTCAAAGGGAGCCCGGCCGAGGCTGTTGCCGCGTCCTGCCTGTCCGCACCGGGAGTGTGGAGCCGCGGCTCGGTACCACCGGCCGGACGGCGTTGCTGGAACGCGCCCTCGCGAGCCAGGTCCCCCAGGGTGCCGCCAAGCCGTAGAGCACGGCGCGTGCGGACCGGGAGCCGCACGCGCCGCGAACCAGCTGGCCTGCGCGTGCGCCACCTTTCTCGCTGCGCGCTTCGTAGGGCGGCTTTGACAGGGCCGGCCGTGCCAGGTGGTAGCAGCCCTCGCAGCCTTGCGAAACTACGTCGAGGTGGTTTCTCGCCCCGTGTTCGGGCATGCTCGCGCCGAACTCTTCGCCGCGATCCGTCGAAAGCGTGAGGGCAGCATGCGCGACCCGCACCGTCCGAGCTATCACTTTCTGCCACCCGCCAACTTCACCTGCGATGCCTTTGGGCTGATTCAATGGAAGGGGCGGTACCACCTCTTTTACCAATACCAGCCGCACAGTACGGTCTTAGCAGCGGGGGTCTGGGCCCACGCGGTGAGCGACGATCTGGTGCGCTGGGAGCACCTGCCGTTCGCGCTGGCGCCAACGCCTGGCGGGCCTGATCGCGCCGGTTGCTGCTCCGGCCGCACCGTGGACAACGACGGCGTGCCGACCATTGTCTACACCGGCGCGCCGCCCGGTTGGCCATATACCTCACGCCCGTGTATCGCCACGGGCTCGGACGATCTGGTCAGGTGGGCCAAACACCCGGCCAATCCGGTCATTCAAGAGCCGCCTGAGGGGCTGGACATCACCGGGTTTCGTGACCATGCGGTATGGCGGGATGGCGACGCTTGGTATCAACTGGTCGGCTGTGGCATCCACGGCGTGGGCGGCACGCTCCCGCTCTACACGTCACCGGATCTGATCCACTGGGACTACCTCGGGTTGCTGCTGACCGGCGACTCGGAGCAGACCGACGCGATGTGGGAGTGTCCCGACTTCTTTCCGTTGGACGGCCGGCAGGTGCTGCTTGTGTCGGCGAATCCATCGGGGTGGGTGGGCTATTACGTGGGCTCGTACGCCAATCACACCTACGACGCGGAATTCGGGGGTCGAGTGGACCTCGGCGCGCACTTCTACGCGGCTCAGACAATGCTGGACGACCAGGGCCGCAGACTCATGTGGGGTTGGCTCCGCGAGGGACGCACGCCGGAAGCCCTCGCCGCCGCTGGCTGGGCGGGCGCGATATCGCTGCCACGCGTGTTGACCCTCGACCCCGCCGGGCGACTGCATTCGGAGCCCGCGCCGGAACTGCAGGTCTTGCGGGGACGGCGCTTCACACGAACCGACATCCCGCTCTCGGCCGCTGCGCCCCACAACGTAGACGGCGTGAGGGGCGACCGCCTGGAGATCGTGGCTGAGTTCGAGCCTGCGCATGCGGACACGGTGGGCCTGGCGGTGCGCTGTTCGCCCGACGGGGCGGAGCAGACGCGCATCACCTATAGCTTCATGAAGGACCACCTGGAACTCGACTGTCGGCAATCCAGTCTTGACCCAACGACAGAGCGGCCCCTGACGGGCGGGCCGCTGCGCCTGCCCCGTGGCCGCGCGCTGCGCCTCCAAGTATTCCTCGATGGATCGACCATCGAGGTCTTCGCCAACGGTCGCGCCGCGGCCAGCCGGATCTACCCGACGCGGTCCGACAGCGTCGGCATCCAGCTGCTCAGCGCCCGCGGCGATGCCCGCGTGGTTTCGTTGAACGCCTGGGAGATGCGCTCGATCTGGGACGGGACCGAGTCCATCCCGGACCACCCAGAGCCCGTGAATCGACAGGCGAGGGTGTGATCAGGTTCGCACGCGGTCACCTGCATAATCTCCTCCACAGAGTCGAATAACCAAGCGGCCCGCCGTCGTCCGGCGATGAGGCGCCCGATCCGTGGAGACAATCAGCGAACGGGCGTAGCTCCAGCCGCGGCCCACCGAGCTTCTGGGACCAGCAAGTCACCGACGGCGCCTAGGACGGGAGCGACTCAACCCAAGTCTTGAGCGAGTTGTATTGCCCTAGGGTGTTTTGGAGAACGCGGTCCTTGGCGGCTACTAGCTTCGGCACGCCTTCTTCAACTGTCTCCTCACCAAGGATCATCTTGTCACGGCCTGGTCCGGCCTGAAGTATCTCGCGGGTCGCTGGATGCGCCTGTTGCCCGTGCCGGTGGTCCGTGCGAACAATGTCCTTGATCATCTGGCCGTGATTCTCAGGCGGAGCGGCCGCAAACTCCGGCTTATCGAGCACTCCCTTGTACACTGGGAACGACCCGCGATCAATCCCGATTCGCGTCTGAACTTCTTCACCAGCGAAGAACACTATAACGTCGACCGCCTCCTCAACGGTGCCGAGCTTCGCGGCATTGCCGGAAACCAAGTGCGGCTGCCCACCAACCTTATTGGGGACAGGACCATACCGCCCCTCCGGCGGTGGACCCAAACTCCACGAAAACCGGTCTTTGATCGCGGCGACGTTGTAACCGGTCGCGCCGCCCATCTTGTCAACTAGCACCTTTCCAGCTCTAAACGGACTTCCAAATTCCCCAGCAAGTTCCTTTGTCGCCTCCGGACTAAACGAGACTTTGTGCTTGTGAATGATGTCAACCGCAAACTGCAACCCACGATCCCCGCCATCGTCGTATACCTCATAGTGGGTCGCGTCCGCGTTATAGTTTGACATCAGGTTGTCGCGATCCGCTAGCGCTATGGGCCACATCTCAACGTAAGCATCGTCTGCGTTCAGCCGCATACCCCACTGGCCGATCTCTGGGTCGGTAGCCTTCTTCAAGGCCTCCAGATACTCAGTCTCCAATCCCCAGCTACCTTCGGCGGGGAACTCGATGCCAGCGCTATCCATGATGTCGAGGTTGTACCCGAAGACGAACAGGTTGCCCTGGTAAGGCAAGCCCCACATCGGACCGAACACGGGCTCCAGGAACGCCGAAGGCACCCGGTTCCAAAAGACAAGGCCGTATTCATCCACCGAATGAAAAATAGTGCTTGGATCCCAGTTCGGGTGCTTGTTCAACGGCTCGTTGACTTGCGTGAATGCGTCGCCTTCCTGAACCCACTTCGCCAACATATCCCCAGTCAGCAAGGCGATCTCACCGTTCGTTCCCGCAGCGATCTTGATCGCGAAGACGTCAAAGAAATCATCCGTCTGCGGTACGAATCGGATCAGGATGTTGGGGTTGGTTTGCTGGAATCGATTCAGCGCCCAACTCATGGCCGCGCCGCGCGGACCGGAGCTGTGGTCGTGGTGCAACTCGATCTTCACGGCCCCGCGCTGCGCCGTGACCTCCTTGACGACTTCCCGCGTGACCACCTTCTCGACCGGCACTTCCTTCGTCACGATCCTTTCGACCGGGACTTCCTTCTCCACGACCTTCTCGACCGTGACGACCTGCGTCTCCCCGCAGGCCGCGAGCGCTAGGGCGCCGGCCAATCCGAGAGCCGCTCCGCCACTTGCGCGCAATACCTGCCGTCGTGTCATCGTCGGACGCATGTCACCCTCCCAAGGCACTCGTCCCAACCCGCAACACAGTCCAGCGGCATGTTATGATTTGGGACAGAACTATCATGGTTGGAATCTACTGTGGCGAGTGTCTCGAGTCAACTGGATCCCCATGGACGCGGTCGCCGCGTCCGCCGTGGGCGCGCAGGTGGCGTGCAAGCGGGCCACGCCCCTCCTGCGCCGGCTGTTCGTCGAGCTCCCCGCAGATGACGCCGTCGTGGTCGGCACGGCCGTGAGCGAGTACACCTAGGTGATCTACGTCGGTGCGTCCGAGTTGCATGTGGCCAAGCCCGATCGGCTCACGCTGGCCGCCGAGGGTGTGGGTCACCGCCTCGTGGCGGTGAATGGCGCCGACCGTGGCCACGACCTCGGAGTCCGCGAACGGGCGAACCTCGGGCTCGGGCGGCAGCCGGTGGCCGGCCAGTTGGTTGACGTCCAGGTGGCCGTCGGCGGCGCACCACGCGGCTTGCGTTTTCAGCGCCGCCACATTCGTGCGAATCGTGGCGCGGCCACGTGACTCGGGCGGCGCGGCAATCACGGCGTTGCCCTAGCTGGGCCGCCTTTGATCGGCGTCCACCGCTGTCTGCGCGCGACCTGGCGATTGATCGGTTGGGAGAACGTTGCTAGCCTTTGCGGGCGCCCCGCAGGTGATGCGGACATGACACGCGAGCGACAGCAGATTTTGATTCTGCACCTCGCCAAGCCCGAGCTCAGCGAGCGGACGGTTGCCTGGGCGCTTTACGACGGAAGCAGGTCGCCCGGTGCGCAGCAGATGCAGGCGGGCGACCAAGCCGAGCCGCAGTACGGCTCCGTGCTCGACGCCATGCGTGACGGCTGGCGCGTGATTCAGCTGCCCACGCTGCCAACTCTTCCAAGCGACGCGGAGCCCCAGCCCGGACCTCTGGTCTGGGAGTATGTGCTGGAGCGGACAGCAGAGATGGAGGACGGTGATGGTGACCAGGACAACTGAGCATCTGCTCACGGCCCGGCAAATGGCCCAGTTCGCGGTGGACGGCTACCTCGAGTTCGGCGATGTGGTGCCCACTGACCTCAATGCGGCCGTTCACGACGACGCGCTGCGATACCCGAAGGACCGCGGCTGGGACCCCAATCACCGACGGGAATTCTGGGAGTTCTCCGCGGCGGTGCGCGAGGTCTTCGATCTTCCGTCCGTGCAGGGCATCGTGCAGAGCCTCGTCGGGCCGGCGCCGCGGCACGACCATTCGTATCTGCACAAAGTCCGCCCCGGACGCGATGAAGCACAGGTCTGGCACGTTGATTTCGCGCTCGCCGCCGATCATCCGCGCACGTTCGACATTCTGGTGTGCTACTTCCCCCACGATGCACCCGCGGAGATGGGCCCCACGATGATTCTTCCCGGGTCGCACATGCGTCGGGTGAACTATGACGACGTGACGCGCTACAAGAACTTCGTCGGGCAGCGACAGCTCACCGGGCCCGGCGGTCGGATAGCGTTTCTGCATGAGTCGATGTGGCACTGCGCGCAGCCGAATCGCACGGAACGCTGGCGCTTCATGTTTAAGATCCGTTACGGACCAGAAGTTCCGCAGCAGGGCCACTTCGACACCGAAGGCTGGGACGCGGACGAGATCGAAGCGTTTTTCAACGCTGCGGAGTATCGGCATCCTTGGGGGGACTCCTCGAAAATCGCCGTCGAACAGTGGCGCTCGTGGTGGCCGTACATCGCGGGGGCCGCGTAGGACGCGACGGGCACGGGGCGACCCGTCAGAGGTCGTGTGAGGTACCGCTGCTTAGTCAGCGCTGATTGGGCAGTTCGCAAGAGATGCCAGTTGAGCGCCGCGATGGCTGCCGCCACGAGCCGCCCTAGAATGCGTCCTCGCCGACAGAGATCGCGGCAAAGGACTTCTGTGACCTGCGTCGTGCCGGTGCAGCGCCCCAACGTCCTCTTGTACGGCGCCGACTGGCAGCGCTTCCACACCCTTGGCCCGCTCGGCAACCCGGATGTCCACGCGCCCAATCTGGATCGGCTCGGAGCTTCGCGTCTCAATCGCGGAACCTTGTTTCCGTTCGCCGCGCGGCGGCTTCCCGCGTTTGTCCTGGCGCGATAGGATGGGCGAACTTGCGAGAGCGAGGTCAGCCTGCCAGGTTCGGCGGTTGCTGCCGACCAGCAGCGATGAGCCTTGTGCAGGAGGTTGCGAGACATGACCACCGCCACGCTCACGGAGTCGGACTTGGAGACCGTCACCGCCAGTCTGCATGAGCGGGGCTATGCGGTGATCGAAGGCCTGCTGCCGTCCGCAGAGGTGCAGCGCTACCGGGAGATCGTCGACGAGCTCTTTGCGCGCGAACGCGAGCAGCCCTTCGACCCGGGCGACGGGCCGACGCAACCGGGCGACGACGAGCTCGAGCGCTACCTGCGCGCGAGCTACCGATGCACCGAAGCCGAGTTTGCACGGATCATGCGACGCATTCGCTACACCCGCGCACAGAATGAGCACACTACCTGGCCCGTTCCGCCCGAGCAAGTATCCAAGCTGTTCTTGCACCTACCCACGCTGTTCGATCACGACCGGTCGCATCTGGTCAGGCGCCTCGTCGTGAAGGCCCCCGAGGTCGGCAAGTTAATCGAACACCCGGTGGTCATGAAATTGGTTCAAGGCGTCCTCGGCGACGACTGCTTACTCTCCGACTGCGGTGCCATGAGCATCGGGGCGCATTCCACCGAAGGCCACAGCTGGCACGTGGATGTACCGCTGGGGCAGCTCCCCGAGCCCTTGCCAGACTTTCCCATCACGCTGCAGAACGTCTGGATGCTGGATGACTTCACAGAAACCAACGGCGCTACCCGGGTCGTCCCCGGCAGCCACCTCTATCGAAAAAAGCCGCCATGGGGCGCCGACGTGGAGGACGAGGTCGCGATTCTCAAAGCGCCAGCAGGTTCGGTAGGCATCTGGCTCTCGAATACGTGGCATCGGGCGGGGCCCAATTTCACCGATGCCCCGCGGCGCGCGATCCTCTGCTACTACTGCCGGTCTTGGGTCAACGCAATGAGCGACAACTCGGCAGGCCTAGCGTCGGCCGTCGCGCAGACGTTCTCACCGCACCTGCGCTACATGCTCGGCTATTCGGCCAGCCCCCCGGTCCGCGGGTAGGCGCCAGGGAACGATGGGGCATGGCTGCCATGGGATCGCGGCCCCTGCTCCTTATCTTCAGAACATAACTGGACGAGCTTCACTCGGCCGGCACGTCAAGGCGGCACCGCGCGCAGGTCAATCTGCCGCTCAAAGTAAATGCTGAACCTCGAATCTCGGCCGCTGCGCCTGCCCCGTGGCCGTGCCCTGCGCCTCCACGTATTCCTTGATGGGTCGACCATCGAGGTCTTTGCCAACGGTCGCGCCGCGGCCAGCCGGGTCTACCCGACGCGGTCCGACAGCGTCGGCATCCAGCTGCTCAGCGCCCGCGGCGATGCCCGCGTGGTTTCATTGAACGCGTGGGAGATGCGCTCGATCTGGGACGGGACCGAGTCCATCCCGGACCACCCATAGCCCCCAGGCGAGCGGCGAACAGGGTGCGGGCGGTGACCTAGCAGCGCCGGTGAAGCCTACGGCCCGCTCGGTCGTTGCGGCCCGGCGCAATGATTCGGCCCCCACAACCGGCATCATCGTCCACCGTGACTAGCCTGGGCGCGTTGCCCCCGGCGCGCTCCTGTTGGATCATTCGACCGTTACTTCCAGTTAGAAAGAACGCATAATGCCCACAGCTTGGCCAGGCACCGCGTCCCCCTTCGATGTCGGCGCTGGCTATCACCCGTTTGTGGACTATCGCTACGTGCACGCCGGCCGGTCGCGCTGGCTGGAGGCTGACGGCCGTGAGCCGTCCTCTTGGGAACCGATCTCAGGAAACTCTTGGCTCACGCCCGCGCACGTGGCTGTCCCGCACGGGATTCGCCTGGAACTGCAACCGGCCGCCAAGTCCGAACCGTTCATTCTGGGCGACAAGCCCTGGGAATACTGGCTGGTCGACAGCGTCGATACCGTCATCCGCGATGGCGGCCTCTACCGGCTCTGGTACGAAGGCGCCCCCGAGGACCTGTGGGACGCGGAGCGCTCCCGACGACTCCCGGCGCGCGATATCTGGGGCGTCGTGCTCTGCTACGCCGAGTCCGAGGACGGCCTGTCGTGGCGCAAACCCGAGCTTGGTCTCCAGGAGTGGAACGGGTCGCGCGCGAACAATATCGTTCTGGGTCGTGAGCTGACTGGACCGCGTGGACTCATGGGCGCCGCTGTCTTTCGCGACGCCACGGCCCCGGCGCACGAACGGTTCAAGTGCATGTTCATGGGCCGGACCGACGCGGTCCCCGGCCTCGAAGGACTGCCACGCCCCGGTAGGCCCGTCGACCCAATGACCCGGATGCACGAGGGCCAGGGCGCCATCTTCGCGGCTACCTCGCCCGACGGCCTTGACTGGACGGTCCACGAACAGCCGATCGCTTGGCACTTCGCCGACACGGGCAACGTGGCCGAGTGGGATCCCGCCCTGCAGTCCTACGTTTGGTACACCCGCGGCTGGACCTGGGGCCGGCGCACCATCGCTCGGGCCGAAACCACCGACTTTCATGACTGGCCGCTGGCCACGCCCCTCGTCACGGCCTCGCCCATCGACACCCCGTGGAGCGACATCTACACCAACGCCAAGACCACCTATCCCGGCGATCCGTCCACCCACCTGATGTTCCCGACCGTCTACGACCGCTCGCGCGACACGACCTCGGTCATCGCGCTTGCCAGCGCCGACAACATTGGCTGGAGCTTTATCCCCGGCGGCCCCTGCCTTGAACCTGGGACACGGGGATCGGTCGATGGCGGCTGCGTGTTCGCTGGCACCGGACTAGTGGATCTCCCCGGCGACCGTATCGGCATCCCCTACGGGACGTTCCCGGCCCCGCACAAGCACCCCCCGCCGGGGCACGGCGAAGGCGTGGCCTGGGCCACCTGGCCGCGCGGCCGGCTGGCTGGCCTGGTGTGCGACGACGACGCCGAGTTCTGGACCCCACCGCTGCGACTCCACGGCCACGGGCTGCGGCTCAACGTCAAAACGAAATCCGGCGGCAGTGTCCGCGTCGAAGTCCAGGATGAGGACTGGACCCCGCGCGAAGGCTACGCCCTCGAACAGTCCACACCAATCAGCGGCGACCACCTGGACGCGCCGGTGACCTGGGGAGCCACAACCCGTATCAGCGCCGCCGACTACCGCCCGGTCGTGCTGAGGTTCAAACTCCACCAGGCCACGCTCTTCGGCTTTGAGGTGGTTGCCTAAGCCACCCGTCGCCTACGCGGGGATCCCCCGGATCTACGGGATCGGGAGTCCCTGAACGTGGGCGCCAAGCACCTGATTGACCCGCGCCGAGGCTTCCATCATCGGCATGTGCCCCACCGCGTCGATGACCTCCACGTGCATTCGGTCGGGAAGTCCGCCAGCGTGCGTGGCCGGAACAATGCGGTCGGCCGCACCCCAAATCAACAGGGTTGGCCCCGGGTATGTCGCCAGGCACTCGCGGATGGAAACCGTCTGCTGTCCATCCGATACCAGGTTACGGGCGATCGCCCCTAGTGCCTGCTCAACCCCGTCCAGGCGCTTGTACTGCAGGACATCGTTCACCAGGCGTCGCGTAACCAGAGCCGGATCGGCAAAGAGCGCATCCAGCACCGGCTTGATCTGCCGACGACGGCGGGCCGTGACGAAACCATCCAGGAAGCCCGGGAGGAATTCCCGACCCAGGCCCACGCTGGCTATCAGACTGAGCGACCGTACGCGGTCGGGCGCCGTGCCGGCCAACTCGGCTGCAATGGCGCCTCCCAGCGAGTGCCCCACCAGATGCGCGGGAGGCAGCTCCAGAGCGTCCATGAACCCCGCAACGACCTGTGCCAGCGACGCGATCGTCCCGTCGCCAACGTCCTTCGACGACTCGCCGTGCCCTGGCAGGTCCAGGGCATACACGGCGCGGTCAGCGGACAGCGCCGCATGGTTGAACAGCCAGTTGTTGAGGTCGCCGCCAAAACCGTGCACCAGCACGACCGGCTCGCCGCCCTCGCCCAGCTTCAGATAGCGCAGCGAGCGTCCATTGACTTCCACCTGTTGCGGCGACGGTCCTTCGCCCGCCACCTCTTCCGTCTCGGGCGTGAACTCCGCCTCGAACGTGGCGGCGAAGCGAACAATCGCATCGTCCGAAACGTCCGCATCCGCGATGACCCCCAGCAGGCCGCCCACTGGAATCGTGCTGCCCTCAGCCGCCCGCCAGCGCAAGGCGCCGCTCGCCGGCGACTCGACCGCGCTCAGAATTTTCTCCGTCTCCACGTCGACCAATTCGGTGCCCAGCTCAACATCCGCGCCCTCGTCAACCAGCCACGTCACCACCACGCCCTGCGTCATCGTCAAGCCCCACTTCGGCATGACGAGCGCCCGCATGTCTGAGGCGCTCATTGCGTGTAGCCCGCGACGCGTCGCACCGCCGCGGCTATCTGCGCGGCGTCCGGCATGTACTGGTCTTCCAGGACCCCCGCGAAAGGTACCGGGGTGTGCGGCGCGGTCACCAGGGTGATGGGGGCCTGCAACGCATCAAATGCATGTTGGGCGACTAAGGCGGAGATGTCGGTAGCGACGCTGCAGCGTGGCGGCGCCTCGTCAACCACCACCACCCGGCCGGTGTTTTCGGCGCTCTCCAGCACGGTGTCCTCATCCAGCGGCGACGTCGTGCGCAAGTCAACCACCTCGCACTGGATTCCTTCCCCGGCCAGCGTCTCCGCTGCCGCAAGCGAGCGATGCACCATCAGCCCCAGGCTGATAATCGACACGTCGTCGCCCTCGCGTACCACGTTCGCCTCGCCAAACGGAATGCTGTAGGACTGCTCCGGCACCTCGCCCTCGACTTCGTAAAGGCCTTTGTGCTCGAAGAAGATCACCGGGTCGTTGTCGCGAATCGCCTGGATCAATAGTCCTTTGGCGTCGTAGGGCGTGACTGGCATCACGCATTTGAGCCCGGGAACGTGCGTGAAGATCGAGTACGGCGACTGCGAGTGCTGCGCTGCGGCGCGAAGCCCCGCGCCGTACATCGTGCGCACCACCACCGGCGTCTCCGCTTGGCCGCCGAACATGTAGCGAAACTTCGCCGCCTGGTTGTAAATCTGGTCGAAGCACACCCCGACGAAGTCGCTGAACATCAACTCGGCAACCGGTCGCAGACCGGAAGCCGCCGCGCCAACGGCCGCGCCAATGAAGGCAGACTCGGTGATCGGGGTGTCGAGCAGACGATTGCCGTATTTTGCATAGAGGCCCTTGGTCACGCCCAGCGGGCCGCCCCAGGCGTCCATTTCGCCTTCCGCGCCCGAGCCGCCCACGATGTCCTCACCCATCAGGATCACGGTGGAATCGCGCTCCATCTCCTGGTCGAGCGCCTCATTGATCGCCTGCAAGATCGTGAGAGTCCGTGCCATCGTGCGCCTCCGTGCCCGCTCAGTAGTCGATGTAGACGTCGGTTAGGTAGTCAGCGGCCGCCGGTGCCGGGTCCGCCTTCGCCGAGCTGACCGCCGCATCGATCAGAGCCGCAACCTCTCGGTCGATTCCGTCCAGTTCCCCCTGCTCGATACCCGCCGAATGCGAGACCCGCCCAGCGAACATCTCCAGGCAGTCGCGGTTGGCCCGCGCCGCTTCGGCCTCGCCCGGTGGGCGGTAGGTCTGCGCGTCGCCCTCGTAGTGGCCGTAATAGCGGTTCACTTGACACTCGATGAACGACGGACCGTCGCCCGCGCGAGCGCGCCCGATCGCCTCGCCCGCCGCCTGGTGGACGGCGAAGAAGTCGTGACCATCAACGGTCGCCGCCGGCATGCCGAAGCCCCGGGCGCGGTCGGCCAGGCTGCCGGCCCCGATGGCGTAGTCGGCGGACGTGGCTTCGGCGTACCCATTGTTCTCCGCCACGAAGATGGCCGGCAGGTTCCAGACCGTCGCCAGGTTCATGCTCTCAAACGTGGTGCCCTGGTTCGAGGCGCCATCGCCAATGAAGGCGACGCCAACGTGGCGCGTGCCCTGCACCTGCGCCGCCAGCGCCGCGCCGCAGATCAACGGCGGTCCGCCGCCCACAATACCGTTGGCGCCCATCATCCCCACGTCCAAGTCGGCGATATGCATCGATCCGCCCTTGCCGCGACAGACGCCCGTGGCCCGACCATAGATCTCGGCCATCATCCCGGACACGTCCACACCTTTCGCGATGCAATGCCCGTGGCCGCGATGGGTGGACGCAATGCGATCGGCTTTCGTCAGATGCAGCATCACCCCCACGGCGCACGCCTCTTCACCAGCGTAGAGATGGACGAAGCCCTCGATCTCACCGGTTGCGAATTCGATGTGCACCCGCTCCTCAAACTCGCGGATCGTCCGCATCACCCGATATGCCTTGAGGAGATCGTTCCTTGCGACTGCCATGATCTCGTCCTCTGGAGAACTGTTGGCCGTGGCCAGAAAAGCCTGTCCGCGCGTCGGCCGGTGCGCCTCCCCAGGTTGAGACGACGAGCCGTAGTTCTTCAATAGTCGCCTGACGAGGAGTCATCCGTCAACGTCTCGAGCCGACCCTGCGAGGGCCTGCACGGCGAGCTCGGTGGCCGCTCCGTCCAGCGTTGCCTCCACGAGGACGAAGTTGGCCGCCAGATCGACGACGCCAACATCGTCGCCAGCACGCTCGCCCACGCCAAACCCCGCCTCCCCACCTTCAACACCACCAACGTCCACCGCTACCCCCACCACATCCAACTCGTCGACCACTAGCAGAGACCCCTTGTCAGATCGCTCATGCCATCCGCCTCTTCCTCTGGACGAGCACCTCTGCGCCTGGTCAATCTCCTTCGGACCGCGCCGTTCTTCCCCTCTCCTGGGAGACCTTTGCAAAACGCCCCTCGTCCTCGAAGGTGCGGCCGCTCTTTCTCCCTCTCCTGGGGGAGAGGGTTGGGGTGAGGGGTCTTCCGGGCAACCGCCCCCGGATTACGCAAAGGTCTCTCCTGGGGGAGAGGGTTGGGGTGAGGGGTCTTCCGGTCGAGGCTGTCACCCCGACTCGCCCTTTCGTCCCGGCGTTCCTCCCTTGTCATCCCGGCGTCCCCGGCCGGGATCCATCCCCGCTTCTCTCACTGCTCACTTCTCTCCGCTCACTCCTCGCCGATCCATGGTGAGCCTGCCCTGAGCCTGTCGAACGGAACCACACCCCCAGCACCCAACAACCCAGGCCGTCCCCGCGCCGTCCGCATCCG
>JAKZVK010000316.1:0-3709 GCA_047516085.1 Bryobacterales bacterium | reverse complement strand
GGCGGCCACGGCGGAGCAGTTGGGATCACCGACCCGCTGGCGACTGATCCTGAGCTGGATTTTCCGCGATTTCCTCGACGGCAGAGTCGCCGGCACCGACTTCCGCCTCGCCGATTGCCTTGCTTAACTGCCGGTCTTAGGGTCATGAGAGCAACGGTGTCGCGTCTTGAAGGAGTGCTCGGGCGAGCTGTGGCGTAAGGCTCCAGCCTTGCCGAGTCTCGATTCTTCGGGACTCAATGGCAAACCACCGAGCAGCGGCCAAGGCTCGCGGACCTGAGAACCGAGGATTCGGTTCTCGGCAAGCCCAGGGAGGCTTAGGCCACGCCAGCTCTGAGCAGCCGTTTTAAGCTCGCAGAGGCTCGATCGTTCTTGTACCGTCGTCAGGCTTGACATGGGGCGAACAAAACACGAATATAGAGATGTGCTCTTCGAGACCGGCAGCGCTCCGCAACTGGTGGGAATCGCCCGCCTGGCGCAGCAAAGTGCCGTCTTGGCGTCGAAGTCGAAGGTGCACTATTTCGAGCTGCCGACGCGCAGCGTGCTCAATCGCTGCTCCAATCCCGAGATGCGCTTCACGTGGACAATCAACCCGTATCGGGGCTGCGAGTTCGGCTGTAAGTACTGCTATGCGCGCTATACGCACGAATTCATGGGGATGGAGGACGGACGGTTGTTCGAGGAGCGGATCTACTCGAAAGCCGAGGCCGCGCGTTTACTGCGGGACGAGTTGAAGCGCCACCGCGAGGGTTCGATCGCAATCGGCACGAGCACCGACCCCTATCAGCCGGCGGAGCGGCGTTTTGGAACCACACGGGAGATCTTGGAGGTCTTCGCCGAGTGCGCGGGACGATCGTTGTCGATCACGACGAAATCGGACCTCGTTACGCGCGATCTCGACCTGTTGCGCGAAGTCGGCCGTAAGAACGAACTGCACGTCAACATGACCGTTACGACCACCGACGCCGCGCTCGCCCGCAAGTTGGAGCCGCGCGCGCCGCGTCCGGACTTGCGGCTCGAGGCGGTGCGGTTGCTCAGTGCGGCGGGGATACGAGCCGGGGTGTTCGCGAACCCGATCATGCCGTTGTTGACGGATTCGCTGGCCAATCTCGAATCGGTGGCGTCTGCCGCGGCCACGGCCGGGGCACGGTACTTCGGTGGTGGGACGCTGTTCTTGATGCCGTCGGCGCAGCGGCAGTTTTTTCCGTTTCTCGAGAAGCACTACCCGGCGCTGGCGGAACGCTATCGGGCCCGGTATCGGAACGACGCCTACCTTCGCGGGGAGTACGAGAAGTGGATCCGCGAGCGCGTACGGCGGGTGCGCGAGCGCTTTGGGCTGGGTTCGGGGCCTGTGAGCCTTATCGGCCGGAGGCCGCCGAGGTTGGGTCGCGGGGGACTGACTCGCAGTTGAAGTTGTTTGGGTGAGGTGGTGGGGTCGGCAGCAGTAGGCCGGCGAGCATCGGAGGTAGACAGCGGACCTGAGAACCGAGGAATCGGGCAGTTGCACAGAACGGGGGCAAGGCTGAAGCCTTACGCCACATGCCGCCCCGAGAGTCGTTGAGACTGGTGCTCTGGGGACAAAGGGCGAACTCGGGTTGGCAAGGCGACCCGGCGTTGGCGAAGTCTTCTCAGGGGCTATGGGTGCTGATCTAGGAAACTCCCGAGTGGCGTCGGGGTTCGTGCCGGACCGCTCCCTTACGGTCACGGCTCTGTTTCGCCAGAGCCGATCCATGCGTCCCGGGTCGGGCCCGATCTCGAAGGTTGCCGTCATTCGATGAATCGAATTCCAAATACTTTCGCGCTGGTCAGGCGAAAGTGCAAGATCAGCTCTGTGCCCTGGAGCGCTTCGAGGGAGGTGCTGCCCTTCCACCGGAGCGGTTCCCAGATGGCGTCGCCGCTGAAGGGGATGCAATCGTCGAAGGTGTAACCGGGCAGGGGTTTGGTACCTCGCCCATAGGGTTCGAGTAGCGCGACCTCAACCCGTCCGTGACGGGGAGTTCGTGCGTTGATCTCGATTTGCGTTCCTTCAAAAGTGCCGAGACTGTTGCTCCAGAACTCGCCTCGCTCCTCGGCTTCCAGCCCGGCCAGGCGGCCGTCGTCCCAGGTGGCCCAGGCCAGTTGGAACTTGTCGTCCATCGGCTCGCCGTAGTATCCCGGATGGGCTTCGTTGTGAGTGGGCGTGGTGCCCGCATAGGGCAGGGCGAGGCGGCCGTCCGGCAGGTGGACCATGTCCGGCGCCGCGTAGATCGTGCCGCTGTCCCATTCTCCCGGCGCGCCCAGCTCGAGGATTGGTTCGGATGACATCCAACTCCAGGCACGATTGTTGCGGCTGACGGCGAAGTGGACGTCCACTTGGTCGGTGTCGTGATGATAGATTGCCGGGAACAGGAACCGTAGCGACGGGTCGTCAGGGTAGGTTGTGAAACCGTTCGTATAGTAGTCGGCGGCGAGAGAGTCTTGCGGCCCGGCGGCGAGGATGACCTCGGCCGGCGGCCAGTTTCGAAAGTCGTCGGTTTCGCTGCGGGCGATGGCGCGGCCATCGAGGTGACCGCGGAAGTAGCCCACGTATTTGTTGAGGATCGGGTCCCACGCCGCGATGTTCTCCGTATCGTGAAAGTACGACAGCAGCGGATCGGGCAGGCGCGACCAGTGGATTCCGTCCGGCGAGACCAGCCCGTACAGACCGTAGGACTCGCGCGGCGGCTTGCCTTCACTGTTGGGTAACTTGTCGAAGTGGAAGCACTTGTAGCGTTCCGAGGCCGGCGCCGTGGCGTCGCGAAAGACTCCGCTCTCCCGGCAGTAGGGCGTAACGACGTTGGTCGCCCGGCCGTTGAAACGGTAGACATCCAGATCGGGCTTCGTCCAGTGGATGCCGTCGTCGCTTTCCGCGTACGACAGGACCTGGTCGGCCGGTTCGACTCCGCCGCCCGGCGGAAAGAACGCTGCCTTGGCGGCATCGGTCAGCATGATGTGGTACCAGAGCCGGTACTTGCGGTCCTCGTGGAGGACCTGGTGGTATGCCCCCACTCGGTCTTCCCAAGGACGGTCTGTCCGGAGCCACGGCGCGGTCTTGCGCGCCTTCTCCATCGTGATACGCACGCCGAAGGGCACTTTGACCTGCTTCATGCCGTGTCCCGACACGTCGACGATGATGTTCCAATCCCTTTTCAGGTTGGCGATGCTGTCTTTGGCGGCTTCGGTAATCCGTGCGGGGTCGAGGGTCGGTGACAGGCTGCCCTGCGCCACGTGTCGCCGGTCGAGAAAGAGGGCAGGAGGCCTCGCACGCATGCTGGCCTGCGTCTCCTGGATCGTCTGCGCGTACGACGCGAGGGGTGCGAGGACGGTGATGAGTCCCGTCGAGATGACCGGCCCCAGTTGTCTGAGTACAAGGTGTTCAAGGCGTCCTACTGCGTGCACAGAATGGCTCCTCTGATTGTGAGTCTGTTACGGTTCGCGATCAGCCTCAAGAGACCACTTCGAGGGGTCCGCGATTGACATAAAGGGTAGCAAGCGTTGTCGGAGTGTCGGGCAACGCAGCGGAAAGGCTACACTGAACTTACGCAGTTTGGCGGACCTATTGAGTCCCGCATAATATCCCGTCACTCGAAGCAAAGAGAAGACTGTTTCCAGAAGGCTGTGATCAAACGCGGTTTGCGGTGCATGCGGCGGAGTGCCTTGCGGGCCCGCTCGTTCAGCTCGCCGTAGTCCTTCG
>JAKZVK010000315.1:0-4570 GCA_047516085.1 Bryobacterales bacterium | reverse complement strand
TTTACCCGGTAGCTTGCTTTACACGTTGGGTTCTTTCTGTAAGCATCGCGGCCGCTTCAACAGCAGGGGTGACTCCGGGAGCCCCTCCCTTCTGAGGCAAGACAGTGGCAACCATGGCCAATAACGCTCCCGGCACCGAAGCCGAACTGAGCCGGGCCGAGCAGATCCTGCGGGCCCGCGAGGCGCGGGTGCTCGTCTGGGCGCTTGCCGCCCGGTTGGTGTGTCTCGCGATCGCCGGCAGTTTGTCTCTCCTGCACCTGCTGCGTGTGCTCCCGCCGGGTGTTGGGGCCGAGACCGATAGTGATGCCTATGGCGTGCTTGCTTTGGTGCTGGTCATTGGGTCGGCCGTGTGGTACGGTCTCACCCTTGCGCGACGAAGGGCCTGGCTCACGCAGGTCGGGTTGGGCGCGGTCGTGGTGGACTCTGTCTTCCTGGCCGCTCTTCCTGTGCTTTGGTGGTACGGCAGCCCCGCCGGCCATTCGTCGCCAGGTTTCCTGATCAAGGGAGAGCTGCTGGGGATTGGCCTGTTGATGATCGTGATCAACAGTATGGCCCTGCGTTCTCTTTACCCCGCTTTGATGACTCTGAGCTTCTTGATCATTCACGGTGCTGTCACGCTTTTCGTTTTTACCAGACCCGGCGTTACGATTGCCTCCGGTTACTTAGACCATGGGACAACGGCAGCCGTTAGCCCGGGTGTGCTTGCGATCAGGGCAATCATTCTCTTGTTGATTGGATCCGCACTGACGGCGTTGGCAAAGGCGGCCCGGCGAACCATTCAGGATGCCGTGGACCTAGAGGTGTCGAACTTCGAGATCAAAGAGCGGCAGACGGAAATGATCATGGAAGGCAAGATGTCCGCCGTGAGAGGTCTCGTCGCGGGGGTCGCCCACGAGATGAATAATCCGGCGGGTGTGATTCGCAGCAGCGTCGACACGGTTGAGAAATGCGCCCACAAGCTAAATGAACAAGTAGGGGTTTCCGACGTGAACGGTTCACGGGTCTCGCAACTGCTGGGTCTGTTGACCGAGAGCGGGGCATCGGCGCGCCAGGCCCTCGAGCGCATCTCGGCGCTGGTGCGTTCGCTGCGGGACTTCGCTCAGCTTGACGGAGCCGAGTTGCAGCGGATCGATCTCGGCAAGTCGCTCGACGGGGTGTTGGCGTTGGTGCCGTCGGAAACGAGGGGGCGTGTTGAGGTGATCCGCGAGTACGGCGACATTCCTGGTATTGTGTGCCGGCCCCAAGAGTTGAATCAAGTCTTCTACACCCTGCTCAAGAACGCCTTCGAAGCCATGGCCGGGCAGGGAACGCTGCGGCTTCGAACCGAGACCGAGGGGCTCAATGTCCGTGTGGACGTGACCGACTCGGGGCCGGGGATTCATCCGGAGAAGCTAGCGACGTTATTCGAGCTCGGCTTTAGTTCCGAGAAGGGACGCGTCGCCATGGGGATGGGCTTGCCCGTAGCGCACCAGATTGTTGATCGCCACGGCGGTTCCCTCACTGCGTCGAGCCGGCTGGGTGAAGGTGCTACGTTAACAATCTCGCTGCCGGTGGGCACGCTAGAGCCGACGCGGACGATCCGGTAAGGTGGAGGGTCAGGCCGAAAGCGGCGCGCATCAAGGAAAGGAAGGACTCTACTTTGTACGACCTGTTGCTCAAGAATGGAACACTCATCGATCCCGCCGCCGGCATCCATGAGAAGAAAGACGTTGCCATCACGGGTGGCCGTGTGGCTGCCGTCCTTGACGCCGGTGCGGAAGCCCAGGCGAAACACGTCATCGATGTCGGCGGCCTGTTGGTAACGCCGGGTTTCATCGACCTGCACGTGCACGTTTTCTCCGGTGTAACGCACTACGGCATCGAAGTCGATCCGACCTGCCTGGCACGAGGCGTGACGACGGCCCTCGATGCGGGGTCGAGCGGCGCTCTCACCTTTCCCGGCTTTCGCAACTACGTCATCGACGTTTGCGATACGCGGCTGTTTGCGCTGCTGAACATCTCGGGGCTCGGCTTGGTCAGCGGCCAGGAGACACAACCGCCGCTGGGTGAGCTCGAGGAGTTGCAGTACTGCGACGTGGGCGCGGCGGTGAAGATGATCGAGGCGAACCGCGACCGCATTCTCGGCGTGAAGATACGGCTGTCGCACTTCCTCGCGGCTGGGGGCGAGAACGAGATGGAGGCGCTGAAGCGGGCCCGGGAAGCGGCGGACGCGGTGGGCCTGCCCCTGATGGTCCATTCGCCACTGTCAAGCCTGGGGACGCCAAGGATACTCGACGAACTGCGGCCTGGCGACATCCTGACGCATTGTTTCCACGGGCATGGCGCGGGCGGCATCATCGGCGACAACTTCCAGGTGCTGCCCGAGGTGCGTAAGAAAATCGAAGAAGGGCTACGGCTCGACATCGGCCACGGCCGCGGAAGCTTTACGTTTCAGATCGCCCGCTCGGCCATGAAGCAAGGCGTCGTGCCCGACACAATCTCGAGCGACCTCCACACTTACAACTTGCACGGACCGGTATTCGACCTGGTCACTACGATCAACAAGTTCCTACACCTCGAAATGGAGCTGGACGAAACGATCAGCCGCGTCACCAGCATCCCGGCGGAAATCCTCGGGATGAGCGGCGAGATCGGGACCTTGCAAGCCGGGGCTTCGGCGGACGTGGTGGTTCTCGAGATGCAGGAAGGGGACTTCGAGCTAACCGACACATTTGGCGTGACGGAGATCGGCCACCGGCAGCTTGAACCGCGCTACATCTTTCGTGGCGGCCGGCAGGTGGGAGTGCTGCCGCGGCCGGAATCGTCAGGGGACTACTTTGATCCGCCGGACATACCGCCGTTGGAACAGTAGACCGCATTAGCGTCGCATTTCCGGGCGAACATTGCGGGCCGACTGCATTGCTTTGACCACAGGCGGCGGTGTACGATTGGGCGGCCCGGTGGTCTGAATAGGTATCTCCACCATCAACGAAACGACGCAACTGTCTAGAGACGAGAGCAAAGCTATGAAAAAGAACGCATCCGGCACACGCAAAGGGATCAGCCGCCGCTCCTACCTACGGTCCGTAAGCGCCCTTACCACGGCCGGCCTGGCCGGCACCGCGGCTAGCCCCAACGCGCTGGCCTCTCGCGGGGGCAATATTCGCACTGTCGATGACCTCGACACCCCGGCGGTGATCGTCGACCTCGACATCCTGGAAAAGAACATCAGCGGCATGCAACAGGTGTGCCGCAAGGCGGACATCGCCCTCCAGGTCCACATCAAGACACACAAGATCCCTGAGATCGCCCACATGCAGTTACACGAGGGCGCGGTCGGCATCTGTTGCCAGAAGTTGGGCGAGGCTGAGGTGATGGTGAACGGCGGCGTGCGGGAGAACATCCTGGTGCCCTACAACATCGTCGGCAAGCAGAAGCTCATTCGCCTGGCTCGTCTTTGCAAGCGCGCCCGCATGACGGTGGCCGTCGACTCAGAGGTGACGGCGAAGGGCATCTCCGAACAACTTCAGAAAGATGGCGGCTCGGTTCGTGTGCTGGTCGAGCTGGATATAGGCGGCAAGCGAACCGGCGTGCAATCACCGCAGGCGGCCGCCGAGTTGGCACAAAAAGTCTCCAAGATGCCCAGTCTCGACCTGCGGGGGGTGATGACCTATCCCAGCCGGTTAGAGGCAAAGCCCTTCTTCGATGAGACGATCGATCTTTTCCGTAAGGCCGGGTTGCCTATTGACGAAATCAGCGGCGGCGGAACAGGCCACGAGGCCATCTCCAAGCAGATTGGCTGTACCGTCACCCGCAGCGGGTCTTACATCTTCGAAGGGATGCGGCGCATCGGTGGAAGCAATCCGCCGAACGCGGTCACCTGCGCAACGCGCATGGTCGTAACGGTGGTCAGCACGCCAACTCCGGATCGCGTCATCATCGACGGGGGACAGAAGACGTTTCAAAGCCGACCCTCGAACCCCTACGGATACATCGTCGAGCACCCGGAGGCCAAGATTTATGGAATGTCGGTAGAGCATGGCCATGTCGATGTAAGCGAGTCCAGCCACAAGTTTCGGGTCGGGGAGAGGCTTTCAGTGGTCCCGCAGCATCAGGGCATGATGATTAACCTTCACGATGTCGCGTACGCTGTCAGGAAGGGCATCGTGGAGGCTGTGTGGCCGGTGGCCGGGCGGGGGCGGGTTCAGTAAGCTTGGCCCACGTTTGCCGCTAGGTCGCTGTGCGCCTCGATCGGGTCGGGTGACGGGGATTGCGCCCCGGCACCCTCCCACACCACCGGACATACGGTTTTCCGTATCCGGCGGTTGGACCCGGCGACCTTACCCACACGCCGCAAGATTCGATGGCACCACCAACCCGTAGCGATTGAGAATGGCGTTCGAAAGACCCTTGTGCAACAACGCGTTGCTCGACATGAACCATGCCCCGCGACGCGTTGGCACCAACGCGATCAGCCGCTCGCCCACCCCCAGCCGCCGTAACGCTCTCTGGCGGCCTCGCACTCCGTGCCAACGCAGCCAAAAGCACTTCCGCATGTGTCGCCGTATCCAACCTTCCAGCCGAAAGACAT
>JAKZVK010000314.1:0-5917 GCA_047516085.1 Bryobacterales bacterium | reverse complement strand
CCACAGCGAATCGAGCGTCCACAACAGACCGTGCAGGCCGCCGCCGTTGGGCGTGACGTAGTTCTTAACGTGCTCGCCCGTGTTGATGTCGACCTTGACGATGCGGCCGCCCTTGACCACGTCATGAGGCCGCTTGGGACGTAGTTGCCCGGGCCCATTGGCCGCCATCCATACGTAGCCGCCGCCGGCGGCGATGCCGCTGGTGTTCGACGACTGCGTTTCATAGCTAGTAAGCGGCTTGCCGAGTTCCCAGTCGAGCAAGTGGGCGCGGTCGGTGACCTGCTCGCCGACCCACAGGCCGTCGGTGGTGGCTTCGAGGCCGTTCGGATTGCCGTCAGGCGACTTGAACAGGCGCTCGACCTTCCGGCGCTTGCGAATAGGGTAGCCGTTTTGCGTTTTGGCGTAGGCGGCCGTGGCTATCGCTGCGAGTAGGGCTCTGCGGGTTAGCATGGTTTCCCTCCGTTGACCAGGATCTCTAGATCACAAAGTGAAAATGGCGTCATCAAGATAGCAAATCAAGCGTCGGGTCGCCGCGGATAGAATCATGCGTCCGGTACGCCGACGCGTATGGCGTGGTCGACGGCTCGAGCCGGCCCAAAGGCAGCAGCGGCGACACGGGCGGTTGGGCGGACGCAGCGGTCCGCCGCTACACCCGGTCGTAATCGCCTTGCCAGTTCTTGACTGCCTGTTTGATGGCCTTGCGGTCTTCGATGTTCTCATCGAGGACCTTGCGCACCAACGCCGGCATTTCCTCGTCGGAGGCGAACCGCAGCCCGATCAACTGGCCCATGCTGAGCTTCCGGGCGCCCGCCCTAAGGTCATCCGGCAGGATCTGTTGCAACCGAAGATGCATCTCGGTACGAATGATGCGGTCCTGTACCTTGGTCGCGTACCCGCGTGCCACACCGAGCCCAAAAATAGTGGCCAAGCCGTTAAGTGCGACACCGGTCCCGATGAGACATGTGCCCGCGACGGTGCCCACCTTAAACAGACCGACCACCGCCAAGACAACCCCCACCAGAATCGGCAGGGCTGCCATGAACAACGCCTTGGGAAACATCACGTGATTGTCGTAGTTCTGACCTGAGCGTTCCGCCATGGTGCTTCGTTTCCTCCCCGTGTTTGTGGGCGCGACGTGCCGGCCTAGGCTGTGGCCGCCACCTATGTGCTACTTTAATTCTTCGACTTTAATCCAATCAGCGACATCTGTTCGAGGCCCGGCCAGCGTCCGTTCGGACGCGGCTTCCGTTCCACGGGGGCCAACCGCTGCACGACGCCGCGTGCCGGAAACGGTTCGGAGAAGTACAAGCGGTATACCTCGTTGAGTTTGTCGTAATCCGCGGGGTCGTCAAAATAGAGCGTCGTCGCGACGACGTGGCTGAAGTCCATCCCCGCCTCTTCAAGATTGTCGAGCTGGTTCCGCATCGTCTGCCGGAGCTGGTTCTGGACGTTCCCCGTCCAGATGCCTCCGTTCGCTCCTGGGATGAACCCGCTCTTGGCCGAGCAGTAGTAGATGTCGCCGGCAAACACGCAGGGGCTCGCGGTGGGACTGGGGTTCATGTTCTTCGGGCGCACGGCGAGACGCTTCGAGAGGTTCCTGACGGCGATGCCGGTGTATTCAATGAGGGCCCCGTGCGGCAGGCTCGTGACGAAGATCGTCGCGCGCGCCGGTGTGTTGCCGAACTCGAAACGCCCGGCGTAGATCTTGTTCATGACGCCATAAGGGATCGTTTGAAGCAGATACGGATTGACGAACACCATGTGGCGCATGTCGAGGCCGGCGGCCTTGAGCACCCGCTCTACGTTGTCGAGCGCGAAGCCCACTTGCTTGCCTGCATCGCTCGGGAGCGCGCCCGCCGTGTCCCTTCCGAGCATCGCCGAGACGTAGATCTGATCGTGTGTGAGTACACCCGCCGAGACCCCATCCGCCAGGGGGTAGCCTGGCAGGGCGACCGCCTCTATCTTGTCGCCGAGGTCGCGGACCGCCACCGCCTTCATCGTGACGTGCATGCCGTTCGAGCGTTTGTAGACACCAACGACCGCCCGCGCCGGCGGAAACTTTGTGAAGTGCTTCGCGTAGGCGCGGTTCATCGCCTCGTAGAGGCTCATGTCGTCGAGATACACCTGGACGTAGACCACGTGGTCGAGCGTGAGGTCTGCCGCCTCGACGATCGAGCGCACGTTGGCGATGCATTGATCGACCTGACCCTCGATGGTCGCGGGAATCTCACTGTCGGGTTTGCGCGGCCCCTGGCTCGAGACGTAGAGGTAGTCGCCGGCCAGAATGCCCGGCGTATAGGGCCCGGTTGGCTTCGGCCCCTGCGCCGGCACGACCGGGCGGACCTGCGCGGCAACCGCTCCAAGGCAGACGAGCAATACAACGACTGCGATGACAAGGCGGGCGATGGCCCGATCGATAACAAGGCGGAATGGGAATCCAGCGGCGTTACGCATGTTTCGGCACTCAGCCCCCGGGCTGGGGTCTCCAGGATACACGGTCTGTATCGACGAGCTTGAAGGGCGGCCGATCGCGCTACAATTGCTTGCTGCGTCCGCCGCCTATGGCCTCACGCGTCTCGCTGTTTGTTACCTGCCTGGTCGACCAGCTCTTCCCGCGCGTCGGAATAGCCATGGCCGACGTGCTGGAGCGCGCCGGATACGAATGCGAGTTCCGCGAGGCGCAGACCTGCTGCGGGCAGCCGGCGTTCAACTCCGGGTTCGCCACGGAGGCACGCGACGTCGCGCGGCATTTTCTGCGGGTCTTCGAGGATGCTGAGCACATCGTCGTGCCGTCGGGATCGTGTTGCTCGATGGTGCGGCATCACTTCGCCGATCTGTTCCCAGAAGACAGCAGCGAAGCCCGCGCCGTCCGTCGCATCGAAGGACGTGTTTTCGAGTTTTCGGACTTCCTCGTCTCGGTGGCCGGCGTCGAAGACCTGGGGGCGCACTACCAGGGCACGGTCACGTATCACGACTCCTGCCACGCGTTGCGCGAGATGAAGATCAAAGACCAACCACGCCGCTTGCTGTCCCAGGTGCGAGGCTTGGAGCTGCGCGAGATGGAACCCGCCGAAGAATGCTGCGGCTTCGGTGGGACGATCTCCGTCAAGTTCGGGGAGCTTTCCGGCGACATGCTCGACGGCAAGATCGAGGCCATCCGAGCCACCGGCGCCGGCGCGGTCGTGTCGATCGACCCGAGTTGCTTGATGCAGATTGGCGGCGGGCTGAGCCGGCGGGGCCTGCCGGTGAAGACGCTACACCTGGCAGAAGTGCTGGCCTCCCACTAGACAACGGGGAGGCCGCCGATAAACCGAATGTCAGCCGCTTTCGAACAGCAGATCCACGTCGCCCTCGGCGATCTGAAACTGCAAACGACGATCCAGACAGCCACGGACCGCTTCAAGCAAAAGCGGCTGAAGGTCGTCGAACCCGACAGCTTCCCTGAGTACCAGGAACTACGCGAATACGCCCGCCGGATCAAGAAGCACACGCTCGATAATTTGGACTACTACCTCGAGCGGGTCGAGGCGAGGGTGCGCGAGCACGGAGGCGAAGTCGTCTGGTGCCGGGACGCGGAGTCAGCAGTTGAGGCCATCGGCAAGATCGCGCGCGAGAACGGCGTCCGAACCGTCGTCAAGTCGAAGTCGATGGTGACGGAAGAGATCCATCTCAACAAAGCGCTGGAGAAAAACGGGATCGAGGCAGTCGAGACCGACCTGGGCGAGTACATCATTCAGCTCGCCGGCGACAGACCCTACCATATCGTCGCGCCTGCGCTGCACATGACGCGCGGCGACATGGCCGACCTGTTCGCCGCGAAGCTGGGAGTTGAGAGGACCGACGAGCCGTCGAAACTGACCGCAATCGCCCGGGGTATCCTGCGCGACAAGTTTCTCAACGCAGGCATGGGCGTGACCGGGGCGAACTTCGTTGTCGCCGAGAGCGGCGCTGTACTGTTAGTGGAGAACGAGGGGAACATCCGGCTGACGACCTCGCTGCCGCGCATCCACGTCGCGGTTGCGGGGATCGAAAAACTGATTCCACGGGCGGCGGATTTGGCCGTGTTCCTGAAACTGCTGGCGCGCAGCGCGACCGGGCAGCCGCTGACCAGCTACACGTCGTTTCTGGCGGGCCCGCGCAGGAGCAGCGAACTCGACGGACCGGAGAAGTTCTACCTGTTGCTGCTCGACAACGGCCGCAGCCGCGTGCTTGCCGATGATGAGAAGCGCGAGACCCTCTATTGCATCCGGTGCGGGGCCTGCTCGAACGTGTGCCCGGTGTATCGCCGCATCGGCGGCCACGCGTATCCGGGGACATACTCGGGGCCGATCGGCGCGATTCTCACCCCACAACTGCAAGGGCTAGGATACGAGTCAGGTCTGCCGTTCGCCTCGAGCTTGTGCGGAGCGTGCGCCGAGGTGTGTCCGGTGAAGATCGACATCCCGCGCATGTTGCTCGCCTTGCGCCGGGACGTGAAGAAAAGCGAGAGCCGCGAGCGGCCGTGGCTGGCCGAGAAGCTTGCGTTCCGGGCCTGGAGCTGGGTGATGCGGCGGCCCTGGTGGTTTGAACGGGCGGGTTTCCTGGCGCGGGGCTTCGCGCCGGGCGGCGACGGTGATGGTTGGGTAAAGTCGCTGCCGGGGCCGCTCAAGGCCTGGACGGATACGAGGGACTTCCCGCCCCCGGCGCAGGCGAGCTTCCGGCAGATGTGGCGGGACCGCTCATCCCGTGGCATGCGAACTCTCCCTCCAGCCGTGCCTAAAACGTCGAACGGCTAGGTCGATGCCGGATCGAGAGCACATCCTCAACAAAGTGCGCGCCGCGCTTGGACGGCGCAGCGGGCAGACGCCCGAGCCTGCGCCGGCGCCACGCCTGGTGCCGGCCGAGCGCACGCAGCCGGAGAAGGTGCGGCTTCTGCTCGAGAACTTTCCAGGTGACAACCTCTACGCGCACTCTGCCGAGGACGCGCAGCGCTTCGTCGCCTTGCGGCTCGACGGGCAGACCGCCATCGCTTCGAACGATCCAATCCTCCAATCGCTTGGAATCACGGACCTGCCGAACGTTCACTCCAACGTTACCGAGAAAGATGAAATACGGCGGCTCTGCGCGGAAGTGGACGTCGGCCTCAGCGGGGCAACCTACGCACTGGCGGATCCGGGGGCGCTGGTGATGGTTTCGTCCGCGGAGGAGGAGCGGTTGGTATCGTTGCTGCCTCCGCGGCATATTGCCGTGGTGCCGGCCGAGCGCGTGCTCAGCGACTTGGATGAACTGTTTCTCACCGTGCCCGATCCCGCTGCCCTGACCAGTTCGATGGTGTTGATCGGAGGCCCGAGACGCACGGGCGACATCGAGATGATCCTCACTCTTGGGGTACACGGCCCCCGCGAGGTCTCAATGGTGGTCTTTGGCTGAGAGGGTGTGAAGGAATAGCGGCGGCGCCGACCACGACCTGGCAACCGCTGGGTTGAGCAGAGGTCGGCATCCGGATTAGGCTTCAAATCATTGCGGGAGCTGTGGGAGCGGATCTGCGGGAGCACAAGAAGCCGAGGCCCGGAACGAAAGTGACGGGTAGATCCCGTCGGTTCCGCAGGTAGCCGCGGACCTTTACCGAAGCACCAAAAATAACTTCAAACGTCCCTGCCGGGGGCTCGGGGCTGTGGTTGGATGCATCCGCGTTGCGCAAGGAGGAACCACGGACTTCCGTCCGTGGCCTGGGCATTGGCTCCTGACTAGACAATCGCCGGAACAAAAGCCTTTCCCTTTGTTTTAGAGTGGGTTAGGATCTAGTTATATAACTAGTCCATCAGGACTGCTTCCAAGGAGGTCCCATGGGGTTACCCATTCGAGTCCAGCTCATTCGTCGCAAGAACAGCGAACAGTGGTACATCAACTTCCCCTCCGCCGTCGCTCAGGCCATGGA
>JAKZVK010000313.1:0-5154 GCA_047516085.1 Bryobacterales bacterium | reverse complement strand
CGGAGGGCGAAGCGGCACGAGAGAACTCGACGGAATCCCTTTGTGGCCGCTTCCTGCTTGCCAACATGACGAGAAAGAGCGCTACTCGCCGGCCGCCTCGACGAGTTTGGATGCCAGCCGGGAGTAGATCGTGTCCATGCTTTCGGTCATGCTCGGAGCGAAGAAACCGCTGGCCAGAGCGATGAAGCCTCCCAAGAGGGCGTACTCGACGAGGTCTTGGCCTTCATCCTGCCCCCAAATCGCGAGCCTTCGCAGGGCCCGCATGAGCGTTTTCATTCTGGGTCTCCTGACTTGCAGGGAGCAGACGGCCCCCAGTAGAATCTCCCGCGGGGACAAGCCCCGCGGGGCAAATGGTTGGCAATCATGCGCGCGGCGCAAGACTACGCAGCCGCGGCGGTAAGGACGCTACCCATGCGCGAAAAGATCGTGCTGACGCTGGCGCTAATGCTCGGCAGCAAGGCCCCGGCGGCGACGGCGACGAAGCCGGCCAACAGGGCGTATTCCACCATGTCCTGACCTTCTACGTCCTCGACAATCATGCGAATCCTGCAGATCATGCGGTTGAACTTTTCTTTCATGAGATCTCCCTCAGTAGTGCTGATTAGACGAATGAAGTTGCGGCGTTTTGGTGGGCACTAATCGATCGCCTGCTGCTGCGGCCTCATACTCTGGACGCGACGATGGGACGACCCTCGTGAACGCACCGTGATTTCGCCGTCGCCCTTCTTATCGGCCGCCGCGGCCAAGCTTTAGGAAAAATCTATCCGGCTTGGGGGGTTCCGCTCGGCTCTCCCGGGGCAGGCCCTGGAATCCCGCTTCGCGCACGAATCTACTGTAGGAATCTGGGGGATGTGACGATGACAAATCTCAGAGAGTCATGCCACCACGTCTTCCCTGACTCCGGAGGACAAAGGAAATAGACCTTCAATGATTTCTGTTTTCCTCTGCGACGCCCAACCGATTCTGCACGAAGGCCTCAAGGCCGTCCTGAGCCCGTCCCTGGACTACACCCTGGCCGGCGGGGGCAGCACCTTGGATGAAGCCTCGGTCTGCATGGAAGATATCGAGCCCGGCATTGTGATCGTCGACCGGGCCTACGGGATGCACGCCCTGTTGGAATGGGTGGGAGATGTCCGGCGGCGCTTTCCCGAAACCCAGATCGTGATCTGGGCCTCCACAATCTCCGATGTCGAATGCTTCCGCGCACTACAGTGCGGCGCGCGGGGCATCGTCCGTAAGACCGCGACGATCCCGGCGTTGTTTCACTGCCTCGACACGGTCTCGCGCAAAGAGATCTGGACCGAGAACCTGTTCAACAGCCAGGGCTCGCCGCTTGGCCGTCCGCGAACCCGTCCGCTCACGCCGCGCGAACAGCAGGTGGCCGAGTTGGTCTCCAAGGGTATGAAGAACCGCGAGATCGCCGAGACGCTCAGCATCGCGACGGGCACGGTGAAGATCCATTTGATGCATATCTTCGAGAAGACCGGCATCCGCGACCGCTTCGAGCTGGCCCTGCACGGACTGCGGCTGGCGTGCGAGCGCGGTGACGAGGATGGCGGCCCGTCCAAGGCCGCGAGCCGCCCCGACCCGAACAGGGCCTTCCCTCTCAAGCCGGTCCGCTAGCGGACGTCTGCTACTCAGACATTGATTACGCGCTTATCTCCGCACTTCAAGCCGATCTAATTTAGCCGCCGCAAATCGCCACTCAGAGCCGCGGGCGTAAGCCCGCGTTGATCTGCCTCAGGGTGGCGAAACGGCCTCTTTCCATACAACCTCAAGGCGTCCGCGAAGCCTCTCATCGCTGGCTCACGCCGGCGGCTCTGCGTGGCCGTGAGCGCGCAAGCGCTGAAAAGGAGCGCTTCCAGCGACCCGTTACAATGGAACTCTGGATCTTCCCTCCCCCCCGGGTCAATGTCGCCGTCTTCTCCGCGTAGTTCCGATGCAAGCGTGTTCGATGTCCTGATCGTGGGCGCCGGTCCGACCGGGCTCTCGTGCGGCATCGAACTGAAGCGGCGCGGGCTCGGGGCCGTCGTCGTCGAGAAGGGGTGCGTGGTCAATTCGCTCTACCACTACCCCACCAACATGACGTTCTTCACCACTCCCGAGCTGCTCGAAATCGGCGACATCCCGATGACGGCCGCGAGCGAGAAACCCACCCGCGGCGAAGCCCTCAAGTACTATCGCCGCGTCGCCGAGCACTACCGGCTCGACATCCGCCAGTACGAAAAAGTGGACAACGTCCAAGGCGAGAACGACGCGTTTCTTATCACGACCACCTCGAAGCGGGATGGGGCCGGGCAGTACCGAGCCGGCAAGATCATCCTGGCGACGGGATACTACGACATTCCCGTGAAGATGAACGTGCCGGGCGAGGACCTGCCAAAAGTCCTGCACTACTATCGCGAGCCGCACCCGTTCTATGACTGTGACGTCGCGGTGATCGGCGGCAAGAACTCGGCGGCCATCACGGCGCTCGAGGTCTACCGCGCCGGAGGGCGCGTCACGCTCATCCATCGCGACAGCAAGCTCAGCGACAAGATCAAATACTGGATTCGGCCCGACATCGATAACCGTCTCAAGAACCGCGAGATCGCGAGCTACTTTGACTCCAGCGTGCTCGCGATTACACAGCGCGAGATCCGCATCGCCACGCCGAACGGGGAAAAGACGCTCCCCAACGACTTCGTGCTGGCAATGACGGGCTACTCGCCGGACCTCGACTTGCTGCGGCGGGCCGGCATTGTGATCGAGCCCGACACGCAGAAACCGCGTACCGATGCCGAGACGCTCGAGAGCGGCCGTCCCGGCGTCTACCTGGCGGGGGTCATCGTGGCGGGCATGCACACGAACGAGATCTTCATCGAGAACGGACGCTTCCACGGCATTCAGATCGCCGATGACATCGCCGCGAAGCTGGGCCGAGCGCCGGAGCCGGTCGCCGTCGTCACCAAGCCGTGAAGGCGAGCAAGCCTGTGACACGGTCGGAGGCGGCGCTGTTCACAATGTAGGGACACGGCATCCCGCGACATGCCGTGCCCGCGGTTCTACCCTACACCGCCGCCCAGCGTTCACCGAACCCCTGTCATGAAAATCGGCATCACCTGTTACCCGACCTACGGAGGCAGTGGCGTCGTCGCCACCGAGCTAGGCATGGAACTGGCGGCGCGCGATCATGAGGTCCACTTCATCACCTACGCCAACCCGATCCGGCTTAGCACCGAGTCGCCGAACATCCACTATCACGAGGTCGAGGTCGGCAACTACCCGCTATTTCAGTACCCGCCGTACAGCCTGGCGCTGGCCTCGCGCATGGTCCAGGTTGCCGAGTCGGCGAAGCTTGACCTGCTGCACGTCCACTACGCGATTCCCCATTCGATCAGCGCGCTGCTGGCGAGCCAGATGGCGGCCCCGCGCCCGCTGCCGTTCATTACCACCCTGCACGGCACCGACGTCACGCTGGTGGGCAACGAGCCGTCGTACTTCCCAATCACGCGCTTCTCGATCGAGCAGAGCCCCGGCGTGACGACGATCAGCCGTTACCTGCATGACCGCACGATCGAGGTGTTCGGCATCAGGAATGAGATTCGCGTGATTCCGAACTTCGTCAATTGTGACCTTTACGACCGGGTCGATGACGCCGCGTGCCGCGCGCGCCTCGCCAGGCCCGAGGAGAAGATTCTCTTCCACCTGTCGAACTTCCGGCCCGTGAAGCGTCCGCTCGATTGCGTGCGGGTCTTCGCCCGGGTCGCCGGCGACGTGCCTTCGCGGCTGGTGATGGTCGGCGATGGCCCCGAGCGCGGCCCGGCCGAGTCCCTGGCTCGCGAACTTGGCGTGGCGGACCGAGTGCTGTTCCTGGGCAAGCAGCTTCAGGTGGCGCCGTTGCTGGGCTTGGCGGACGTGCTGCTGCTACCCAGCGAGATGGAGGGCTTCGGCCTGGCGGCGCTCGAGGCGATGGCATGCGGCGTTCCGCCAGTCGCCTCGGATGTCGGAGGGTTGCCCGAGGTCGTCACCCACGGCCACGACGGGATGCTGCTGCCGGCCGGCGACGTCGAGGTGATGGCGGATGCGACCCGTTCCCTGCTGACGGACTCGGCGCTGCACGACTCGATGGCATCAGCGGCACGCGAGACCGCCCAGAGCAAGTTCTGCGCGACGAAGATTATCCCGCTTTACGAAGACTACTACCGCGAGATCCGTGAATAGAGGGCACTGGTGAAAGGCTCTCAACGAACCGCTGACTGAAGCCCCCCAGACGGCCCTGGGGAGAGGTCGACCCCGGCTCGTCTCAGGGCTCTCACATCACGCTCCGATCTTGTCCGCAAAGGCAGAGGACGCGAAGTCGGAGTCGTAGAGAACGCAACTCGTCGTGTTGATGATCAGGAACACGCGGCTGCCCTGGGCCAACTTCAGCTCGTCACAGGCCGCCGGCGTGACCTCCACCGCTACGTTGCGAACTTCATCGGCGACCGAAACCGTGATCAGGCGCAGCTCGTCAACGGACTGCACGCTGACAACCCGGCCCGGCAGGACGTTCGGTGCCGACAGCCCTACCGGGTGGGCGCTCGATAGGATGATGTCCCGCGCCGGTATGCCGACCCACATGCGCCGGCCGGGCGAGCTGCGCGCGCCGGAAACGGCCAGCCGCAACGAGGGATTGCCGGGGCTGAGGGAGACTTCCCTGCGCTGGTCGCTCGACTCGGCGACGGTGCAGCGCAGGATGTTCTCAAAACCGGCCGGCAGCGTTACGGGAAACACCCGCGGGTCGGTGAGCACGTCCCGCGGCTCGCCCTTGGTCACGACCTTGCCTTCGGAAAGCACAATCAACTCGTCACACAGTGCCTGCACTTCCATCGGGTCGTGCGAGACCAACAGCATCGGAATCTGAAACTGATCGACGACCCGCCGCAGGAAGGGCAGCACTCGTCGGCGCAAGGGAACATCAAGCGAAGCCAGCGGCTCGTCGAGCAACAGCAAGCGCGGCCCCGAACAAATCGCCCGGCCGAGCGCGACGCGTTGCCGTTCGCCGCCCGACAACGTCGCCACGTCCCGATCGAGCAGCGGCGTGATCTCCAAGAGTTCACAAACGGTCTGGAAGGTTTGTTCGAGTGAGTTGCCCGACCGCCGCGCCCGCGCCGCGCCCGCCAGCAGGTTGCG
>JAKZVK010000312.1:0-21209 GCA_047516085.1 Bryobacterales bacterium | reverse complement strand
TGGAGCTATGCGGAGTTGTGCCGCAGCACGCATATCCCGATCGCCGGAGGCGAATGCCTGACCGGGACGTACGAGTGGCGTGTCTTCGTCGAACAGGATTGCTTTGATATCGGCCAGCCGGACGGGGCGTTCACCGGGGGCCTCGATGATTTCCTCAAGGTGGCGGCGATGCTTGACAGCCGCGGGCGCGCGATCGCCACCCATAGTTGGGGCGCCGGCGGAGCGTTCATGCAGAATATTCATTGCGGCTTCGCCGCGCCAAACACGCGCATCCTCGAAATCGCACCCGACTACGCCGGGCTGCATAGCGACATCATCAGCGATTCTTTTCAGATGAAGGACGGATATGCCCTGCCTCCCGACAAGCCGGGTCTTGGCATTGTGCTGACCGACGAGATCAAGAATCGGTACCCGTTCGTGCGCGGCAGCGGCGAGTTCACCGACGTGCCGGGGAAGGTTCTGACCGAGTAACGAGGCGCTCGTGGCTCGTGCTTTCCTTGACCGTGATCCAAGTTTGCAGCTCCTGTCGTGCGCGCGACCGTTTGCCATTCGATGATCCATATTCTTGTCGATACGCCGGTTGACGGGCCCGCCCTGGCCAACCTGAGGGCGATACCGGACGTGCACCTGGAACTCGTCGAGCCGGAGGAGCGTGTTCGGCCTCTGCCGGCCGAGGTGCTTCGTCCGATCGAGGTACTCACGTGCATGTATCCGCCCGAAAACTTTTCTGACATGACCAGCCTACGGTGGATCCAGATCACGTCCGCCGGCTACAACCAGTTGTACGGCCTGGGTCTGGCGGAGAAAGGCATCCGGGGCAGCAACGGTCGGGGCTGTTTCGACATTCCCATCGCCGAGTGGAATATCTCGATGATGGTCAACCTGGCGCGAGACTTGCGGCAGATGGTTCGGAATCAAGAAAAGGGCCTCTGGGACCCGTCGGCGCGGTTTCAGGGGGAGATTCGCGGCTTGACGGTAGGCGTTTGGGGGTATGGCGGCATCGGTCGCGAGACGGCACGGCTGGCGAAGGCGCTGGGGATGAAGGTCCACGTTCTCTCCCGGCAAGGGATCGGTCCCATCGGGGATGTCTACTGTGTCCCTGGCACCGGCGACCCGGAAGGAGTGTTGCCGGACCGCGTTTTCCTTCAAGACAAGAGAGCGCACTTCCTCGCGGGCCTCGATTTTCTTGTCCTGACGCTGCCGTTGACGCAGAGTACTGAGGGCCTCGTTGGCGAGCCGGAGTTGCGCGCGTTGCCTCGAACAGCCTACGTGCTCAACCCGGCGCGAGGACCGATCATCCAGCAGCCGGCGTTGCTGGAGGCGCTGCGGGAGGGCTGGATTGCGGGCGCGGCGCTCGACGCCCACTTCGAGTATCCAATGCCGGCCGACCACCCGCTCTGGCGAATGCCCAACGTGATCATGACACCCCATATCTCGGGCTCGAGCGGCAATCCTTTCTTTGTTCAGCGCACCTGGGATATCTTTCTTCAGAACTTGGATCACTATTCATCAGGCAAGACTCTTCTGAACGAGTTGACGCCCGAGCAGTTGGAAGGTCGATAGGAAACCCCAGTTGCGTTTGCGGAGTGCGCGAGCTATGTTCTACCTAGCGAGCGGTTCCTCTGTGGTGATGCCCACGACGGTTTGAAAATGAAAGAGAGGTCGCGATGAACCAAGATAGGGGTCACCAGGGATGTGGCGAACAGGGACCCAGGGTTGTCACGGTGAAGGCACTGCCCGGGGCCGACATGAATCGGCGAGATCTACTGAGCGCGCTTGGAGCTGCTGCCTTGCCGGCGGCGTTCGTGGCCGAAGCGCGCCCCGCCGATAGCGCAAGTACCGATTCGGTCAGGTCGAAGATCGCGCGATTCATAGCGATCGACAACGTATGCGCCTGGCCGAACCTGACCCTTCTCCCTGGCGGCGCGATCATCGCCACGATCTTCAACCAACCGGGTCACGGCACGCTGGAAGGGGACGCCGAATGCTGGGCCAGCGAGGACCGGGGCCTGACCTGGCGGCATCGCGGAACCCCGACTCGGCATCGACCCGGCTACAACCGCATGAACGTGGGCGCCGGCGTAACTAACGATGGCGTCATGGTGGTCCTTTGTTCGGGCTGGAAGGTGCCACCCGGAACCACGGGTCCGCTCGAGGCCACCGTGTCACGTTCGAGTGATGCGGGAAAGACTTGGAAGATCACCCAAACGATGCCGCCCGCGGTGACTCTCTCAAACGGAGTGACGTCCAGCCTGGTACCCTTCGGCGACGTTCTCACCGCTGCAAACGGCGACTTCGTGGCCGGAGTCTACGCTCATGATTGGACTCCGAAGAGCAGCGGCCGTAACCGCGAAGGCCATGTCTATGTGATTCGCAGCAAAGACGGGGGGATGACCTGGGATGAAGTGACGCCGATCGTCAAAGACATCCATGTCGAGGCGGCTATGCTTCACACAGGGAACGGCCGTTGGTTGGCCGTGTCCCGCCGATTCGGCTACCTAGACCTTGACGTCCATGCGTCGGAAGACGATGCCTTCACTTGGCGTCACGAGGGGACCCTGGGCATTCCTTCCACCTCAGCAGCCCATCTGCTTAGACTCTCCGACGGGCGGATTGCCCTGACTTACGGCAATCGAAGCCCGGGCAACTATGGAATTGACCTCCGTATCGGCGAAGACAACGGGCGCACGTGGGATTTCCCCCGCAGACTGGTCGATCTCGATATGCGCGACTGCGGTTACTCAGCGGCTCTCCAGTTCGAGGACGGGCGTCTGCTGATCGCCTACTACGTTGCCGGCATCAAGGCGCACCGGCGCCATCACATGGGTGTTCTGCACTTCCATACAGACGACCTGGGGTAGTTGATCACCACCAATACCGAGAGGCCCATACGCGATGAGCGAACATCACCCCACCCGTAGAGAACTTCTGCAAGGTGCGCTGGCAGGTTCGGCAGCCGTGGCAGCAGCCGAGGCCTTGTCCGCTCAAGAGAGCGTGTCGGCTCGCCGGAATCCGCTGAAGATTACCGGTGTCAAGACATACTACTTCACCCATCAACTGCCCAGACCGGTCGGGCCGTCCGTGGCCTATATCACCCAGCGGACAGCCCTGCTGGTGAAGATTACCACCGATGCCGGGCTGGTGGGATGGGGTGAGACGGCGTCGCTGACAGGGGTGCGGGCAAAGATCGACGAACTCGGACAACTGTTGATCGGACACAACCCTCTCGAGCACCGCAAGCTATGGCGTAAGCTCTGGGGGCCGAATTTCGGCGATGGTCTTGCGGTGGCCGCATTGGACATCGCTCTCGAGGATCTGCGTGGCAAGGCTTTAGGGCTTTCGATCACTGACCTGTACGGTGGAAGAGTCCGAGACCGTGTTCCGGCGTATGCCTCGGCGATGAACTACACCCAGGGAGTCGAGCCGGAAGACCAATACCCCGATGAAGCCGCGTCGCTCGTGAAGCGGGGATTTCGAGCGCTCAAGATGCGGACCGGGGGACTCCCGGTAAGCCGTGATGCGGCGGTCGCCGCTACCGTTCGCGAGACGGTTGGGCCGGACGTACTGTTGATGGCCGACGGCAACGGCGCGTATACCCTGCACGCCGCCATTCGTATGGGACGGGAATTGGAGAAGCTGAACTACTACTTCTTCGAGGAGCCGTTACCCCAAGCGCATGCGAAGTATGCCGGCTACGAGGCTCTAACCAATCAACTCGACATCCCGATTGCCGCGGGCGAAGCACTCGGCTCACGAGCAACCGCGCGGGAACTGATACTGCGCGGCGCGATGCGAATCATTCAGCCCGACGCGACGCTGTGCGGCGGCATCGGGGAGTGTCTTTTCGTTGCGGAGATGGCTCGCCTCTGGAGCATTCCCTGCATCCCGCACTGCTGGGGCGGCGCTCTAGCCGTTGCCGCGGCGATCCAAGTTGTGGCGCTGTTGCCGGACACATCGTGGGGCCGCACCACCGAGACGCCTCTGCTTGAGCTGGATGTGTATGAGAATCCCTTCCGCGACCAGCTCGTCGGTCAGCCCTTTTCGCTTCGCGATGGCATGGTCGACGTGCCCACAGGACCGGGTCTTGGGGTCGAAGTGGACGAGGATTTTTTGAAGAAGTACGAAGCCTAAACTGCACTGCCGGTCATGTCCAAAGGAGGTTGAAGCAAATGGCCATCTACTTCAAGGAAAGCAATTGGATGGAAGTGCGGCGCTGCGCCAAGGCTGACGGCGTGGCGGCGATCCCGCTGGGGTCGCTGGAGCAGCACGGCCACCATCTGCCCTGCGGCGTGGATTCGATCCAGATCGACGAGGTGATGGCCCGAGCGGCCAAGCAGCTCGACGCGAGCCTGCCGGTCTGCATCTGTCCCACTGTGGACTACAGCGTAGTGCAGTGGGCGGCGCCGATGGCATCGGCGGGCATCGCGCCGCTGACCATGGAGCAGAGTCTGGTGGACATCTGCCAGGCGCTGACCGATCTTGGCTTCTCGAAGATCGTGCTGATCCACGGTCACGGCGGCTTGCCGACGGGCCGCTCGGCCCTCTGGCAGGCGATGCAAGAAAAACGGCCCGCGCTGTACGTAGACTTCATGCCATTCGACCGTTGGGCGGATGAGATCGCTGAGATTGCAGGCGGGGTTGCCGGCCACGCGGGAGCGGTCGAGACCAGCATGATGATGGCGATCCGGCCCGAACTCGTGGACATGAGCAAAGCGACCCCCTCGCCTGCCGACCTTTGGGGGGACGACTTTCCCTTTCCGTCCCTCATGGGTGCCGGGGCTTATACGATTCCGCCGGTGGAGTCCGTCCCCGACGGGCACTACGGCGCGGTCGACCTGAGCCAAGCCAGCGCCGAGAAAGGGCACAAGGTGCTGGACCTGATGGCGGGCGGTGTGGCGCAAATCTTGAGGGAACTGGCGAGCGCCCCCACCCCGCCCCAATACCGCCACATCTGGCGAAAGCCCCTGCCCGAGGAGGAGTAGCCGGTGCTGACGTACGAAGACCGGCCTGTTCGGGAGCAGTTCGAAATGGTTGGTGAGCAAGTCTACCTGCGAACCGGCAACATCTGCGCGTGTCCCCAATCGGTCGACGAGGCCATACGGCGCTTCCTGGAAGTTTGGCGAAGCGGCGGCGATAGCTGCTGGGCTCTGGCAGAGGCCGCTTTCGAGGAGAGCAGGGAGTCGTTCGCCAAACTCATCGGGGCGGGAGCCGCCGAAGTGGCGACCATCGAGAACACCAGCATGGGGCTGAGCATCGCCGCGAGCCTAATCGCTCCGCGGCCGGGCTCCAACGTCGTGGTAGATGAATTGACGCATCAGAGCAACGTCTACCCTTGGCGGCTGCGGCCCGGGGTCGAGATACGCTATGCACAAGCCCGCGAAGGGCAGGTCCCGCTCAGCGAATTCGAGCGGTTGGTGGACGATCAAACGGCGGCCATCGATGTTTGCCACGTCACCATGGCCCATGGGTTTCGACACGACTTGGCCGCTCTAGGTAAGCTGGCCCACGCGCACGGCGCGTATCTGGTCGTGGACGCGGCGCAGTCGGCGGGAGTGATTCCCATCGACGTCGCCGCAATGAACGTGGACTTCCTTGCTTGTCCCACGTTCAAATGGCTGCTCGGGCCTTTGGGCGCGGGGTTTCTCTACGTCCGCGAGGATCTTTTGGATCTCGGTCCGCCGCCGCTGGTAGGTTGGATGAGCGCCCGCAACCCTGGGGACTTTGACGTGCACGGCATGGAGTTGCACGGGGACGCGCGACGGTTACAGCGAGGGGTTCACAACGCGGCGGGATTGGTGGCGGCGGCGGCGGGTTTGCGTATCATCGATCAGATCGGGGTGCCGAGCATATGGGAGCATGTGCGGGAACTCTCGCATCGGCTGATCGCTGGTCTCAACGAGATCGGAGTCACGGTGCCCACTCCGGCGGGCGACGATCAGCGAGCGGGGATTGTGGCGATCCATATGGAGGAGGCCGAGCGCGCTTGCAACAATCTGGCGTCGGAGGGAATTCTTGCCGGCCAGTACCTACCGAATCAGATTCGCCTCGACGTCGCCCTCTTTCACAACGACGAGGATATCGATCGGACTCTGGCGGCTATCGAGAAAGTGGCCGGAAACACCTCGGCCCATTGACCTGCAAGCAGCCGTGGGTTGTATTTATAGAGTGCTGCGGCTATCGTATACCTAGCTCGTTTACGAGCACAGGCACGACGTAACGAAAAACGAGGTGGCCATGATTGACTCGCGGGTGAAGCGCCCCGGTGGACTTGACGAAGTAGTTGGCCGAGCTGCACCTATCGCGGTGGCCGTAGGACTCGTTCTTCTGTTGGTGGCGCTGCCGGCGGCCGGCGAGGACTGGGCGCAGTTCCGAGGTCCGAATGGGACCGGCTTGTCGAAGGAAAGCCGGAACCTGCCCGTCCAATTCTCCTATAACGACAAAGTCCTTTGGTCGGCGGACATCGGGGAAGGGATTGCCTCTCCGGTGATCGCCCAGGGCCGCGTCTTTTCCACTGGGATGGTCGGGGAGCAGAAGTTTGGGGTCTTCGCCTTCGACGCCGCTACCGGCAAGGAACTCTGGCGCGAGGAATTCGCGACGGGCCCGCTGCCGGACATTGTGCGCCCGAACACGCACGCCTCCTCCACGCCGGTGACCGACGGTGAGCGCGTCTACGTGTACTTCAGCACCATCGGCATGGTGGCCCTGAAGGCGTCCAACGGCGAGCGGCTCTGGGAGCGCCCCGTCCGCGAGCCGATTTACCTGATGGGATGGGGTGCAGCCCATTCGCCGATCCTCTATGAGGACAAGGTGATCTTCAACCAAGACGATGACCTCGCGCCGTTCTTAGTTGCCATGGACAAGCAGACCGGCAACGAGGTATGGCGGACGGAAAGACCCGAGATGCTGGCCGGTTATTCGCTGCCCGTTCTCGTCCGCGCCGGTGGCCGGACCGACGTTGTTGTCGCCGGCACGGGCAAGCTGAAGGGGTACGACCCCGACACCGGAAAAGAGCGCTGGACCTGCAATACGCTGCTGCGGACGATCATGAGCACACCGGCTGTGCAGGACGACATGATTTATGTTTCCGTTCAGAGTTTCGGTGACACCGACCGGGTTCTGAAGGCCGCCGTGATGCAATGGAAGGACACGAACCAAGACGGCAAGCTCAGTCGGCCGGAAATCGGCGAGCCCTTCTGGGAAAAATTCGACCGGGCGGATAAGGACAAGGACGGCTTCCTCGTGGACAGCGAGATGGATCACGCTTTTCAGTCGCCTAACAACATGGTGGGCGGAGGCAGTATCATCCAAGCGATTAGAGGGGGCGGGTCGGGTGATGTCACCAAAACTCACCTCGTATGGGAGCTGAACAACCGCTCCCCATCGAACCTCGTCTCGCCTTTGCTCGTGGATGGCCGGCTGTTCATCCTAAAGCGCGGGGGCATCAGCGGCGCCTTTGACGCCAAGACCGGTGCGACTCTTTGGGAGCAGAAGAGAATCCGGAACTTGGGCAACTACTACGCCTCACCCGTAGCGGGGGACGGCAAGATCTACGTGGCCGGCGAAAACGGATTCATCGTTGTGCTGAAGCAGGGCGCCACGCTGGAGATCCTTGCGAGAAATGATATGGGCGAGCCCTGCGTGGCGACACCGGCCGTGGCCGGCGGACGGCTCTACGTACGGACCCTGAACAAGTTGTATTGTCTGTCGGAAGAAGCTAAGGCCAAGCCTAGCTCTGGAAGTTGAGGCGGAGTGCCCTCAAGCGAGTACGGGGCCGGCAATAGTGCTGTGGCCGCTCCAGTCTCGACCACGGGTTCCCGCCCGCGCGACTCCGTTTCTGTTCGGGCCGCGCCGCGGTCAAGTTTGTTTTAAAGGGGTGCCCCACGTATGAAAGCTCGAATCCTGGCGACGGTGGTTCTGCTGGCGGCGACGGTCCACCCCGCAGCCGGCACGGGGATGGCGGTCGAGGTGGTGGTCGGTCCGGCCGCCTCAGAGCTGGAGCAGCTTGCAGCCCGCGAATTGAGCGGGCAGTTTGAACGGCTCTTTGGGGCGACGGTATCGACGAATCGCTCTCTTGCCGAGAATGCCGCGCAAGTAGTCATCGTCGGCGGACCGGACTCGAACCCCGCCGTCAAAGAGGCTCTGGGCGACCGCTGGCCAGAGGTTTCGGATCAAGGCATCGTCATCCGGAGCTTTCAGCGGGGTGAGCAGCAAGGCGTGGTGGTCGGCGGCGGAAGTCCCGTGGCGACGCTGTGGGCGGTGTATGAGCTCGGGTATCTCTTCGGGATTCGCTATGTCTTGCGGGAAGACATCTATCCCGTAACCCCCATCCCTTTCAAGCTCGACGGCTTCGACGTTGTCATGGAGCCGAATTTGCGAACGCGCACTTGGCGGACGATCAACGACTTTGCCATCGGGCCGGAATCGTGGGGACTGGCGGATCACA
The DNA here is from genome assembly GCA_047516085.1 of Bryobacterales bacterium. Lineage (GTDB taxonomy): Bacteria > Acidobacteriota > Terriglobia > Bryobacterales > UBA6623 > JAKZVK01. Next base: position 12,766 of record JAKZVK010000312.1, on the reverse strand, counting down.
AACGCTTCCTCAAGCAACTGGCGAAGCTGAAATTCAACCGGATCATGCTCTCGCTGTGGCCTTGGCACCCCTTTGTGCATTACGAGTTCGGAGGGGTGAAGAAGCAAACCGCCACGCTGTGGTTCGGCGAGCGCTACCGGGTCGATGGGGATACTCCGGGCCGGCGGGCTTTCGAAGGGGTGAAGTATTTCGAGAACCCCGATTTCGCGGGCAAAGAAACCTACGAAGAGATGATTGCCGCCGGCGTTGCGCACGCTCAGGGGATTGTCGAGGAGGCCCATGCGCTGGGGATGACGGTGGGCATTTCGATCTCCCCCTTGGAGTTCCCCAAGGAGTTCGCCGCGGCCTTGCCTGGGTCGAAAGCCGCTCGCGGGATCAACGACCTTGTCGTGAGACCGGGGGCCGAGCAGGCCCCCGACGACCCCGCCCTGAAGGGCTTGGTGAGCGCCAAGATCCGGGCCTACGTCGAAACCTACCCCACAATCGACACCCTCTACCTGACGCTGCCCGAGTTTCCCGAATGGGATCAGCATGCCGAGGCGGCTTGGCGAAAGCTGGATGCCGGGAGCGATATCACCCTCGACCAACTGATCGAATCGGCCAAGGGGCGCGGCGTGATCGCCTCCGGTGAGCGTGGCGTTCGATCGGTGAAGGGCAACGTCGTCGCGCTGGCTTTTTTGAAGGATCTGTTCAAGGACGGAAGCCTGCTGCGGCGTGCCGACGGCCGCAAGGTCGAGTTGGCGATCACCGCCGTGGATCCGGCGCTGTTCCCGATTCTGGATCGTGTCGTCCCCGAGGGTTCGGCAGCGTTGCATTTTGTGGACTACACCGCACGGCGGGTGGTCGAGAATCGCGAGATGCTCGCCAACGTACCGGCCGGGAAGGTGCCCAGTCATCTGATCTTGACTTTGGCCGATGACAACGTCGGTATACTGGCGCAGTCGGTGACGCGGCGGCTCGAAACTCTGGTCGGGGAGATGCGGCGGCTGGGCTGGGAGGGCTTCTCGACTCGATACTGGCAGCTCGCCGAACTCGACCCGAGCATTCACTATCTCTCCCGCGCCGCATTTGACACCGAGGTGACGGCCCGGTCCGCGCACGATGATCTGTTCGCGACGATCACCGGTAAGCAGTCGGCGGCCGATCGGATGTGGATGGCCTACGAGCACATCGAGAAGGCGACGGAACTGCTCGACCGCCACGACCTCGGCTTCGCCTTTCCGGTCAAAGGCATGCTCATGAAGCACTACCGGGCCGAGCCGCTGGAGCCCTGGTGGACGGAGGTCGTCACCCACTACACCGAATGGATGACCGAGCTGTATCGCAGCCGCGAGGCATCGCATCCACGCGGTCGAGGGCTGCTGTTCTACTACGCGAAACGCAGCGAGTACAACTTCTTCTACGTTACCGCTGTGGAGGCGTTGCGTAACGCGGCGATCGCCCGCGAGAAGGGTGACGCCGAGGAGGCTCTCACCCAGATGGAGAAGGCCGTCGAAGCCGTCAACGACGCGATGGAAGCCGTTGGCTTCGTGGCTCAGGACCAGAGCGACCGCGGCTTGGTCGCGATCCTGAAAGCCTACGCTTACGCTCCGTTGGTGGAAGAGTACGAGCGTATGTTGGACGCCAGCGAGTAGAGTCAAGGCTCATGCAGCCGAGCTTCGAACGTTAAGGGATGGGGGGCGTTTGTTGGATGGTTGCGGGTTGGCCGACGGCATTGCCAATCAACACTCAGAGCCGCAAGCGTGAGCTTGCGTTGAGATTTGGCAGCGAAGACGGGATTTCGTTGGAGAGTAGACAGGCGGCTCCGCGAGGACCCAGTGACGGCTTGAACGAGGTCAACGCAGGCCCACCTAGGCCACAAATTGAAAAGCGTAAATCCGCGTCGACTTCATTCGAAAATGAAGGCGCACGGGTTTGCCGGCCCATTGGCCCAGTTCCGTGCCACCCGTCCAGCGGACCGCACCGTCGAGCTCATCGGTCGTTGTCGGGGTGTTGTCGGCAAAGCTGAAGCCGGGCGGCGCGGCGTCGGGGGAACGGCGGTCGCTCGCGCTCCTTGGTTTGATGCCCACGCCTAACATCTGGACACGCAGGTAGGGGTCAGGGCCGGTCGGTTCCGCGTTGATGAGCAACCGTCGGCCCTCGAACAGCAGTGGCCGCGTCCAAAAAGTACCCTCTTCATCCCCGGCCTCGATGCCCACGATCCGGTCGCGCTTCAACAGCACGCGCCCCAGGTGAGCGTGCCTTGCGGGAGCGTTCTTGTCCAAATCCGCGACCTCGTCGATCGCCGTCCCTTTGAGGAGTGGGTAGGGCCGGTAGTAGAGTGCTACGTGGTCCTTTCCGGCCGGCAGGAAGCCGGGAGCCACCGAGACACCGCCGTCGTCAGGGCTTCCCCAGTCGCCCGGCTGGATGAAGTCCTCGCGCACTGGCTTCAACCAGGTCCTATTGTCGCGGCTGACCGCGACCCTCGGCCGCCACTGGCCATAACGGTGATGCAGGACCGAGGAAAAGAGGAAATGGGCGTTCTCGGCGCCTGGGTAGCGTGAGTATCCATTGTTGTAGAAGCCGACGCCAAGTCCGTCGTGGATGTCCGTGGTGAGCACAATCTCGGGGTACGTCCAGCTCTTGTAATCATCAGACTCGATGCGGGCGACGGCCCTTTGCCACCGCGTCTCCGGCACACCGAGCTTGCCGTCATCCCGCCCGGCATTGTGGTGGCCGATCTGCCGGATGTAGGCCACGTATTTGCCCAGCACGGGATCATACGTCGCCACGTTCTGCGTATCGCAATACTTGCCGAGGAAGATCTCCTGGTAGCGAGTCCAGTGGTAGCCGTCGCTCGAGTAGGCGCCGCGCAGGACGCCCGCATCCCCAGTCCAGGGAAGATTCGGCTCCAAAAGCCTCTGCCGACTCTCGGTGGCCGCATAGATCATCTTGTAGCGCTCTTCCGGCTTCGCGATGGGGTCGCGAAAGACGCACCCGGGCTCGATGCCGTTCGCGTCCGGGAAGCCGGCGAAGAGGGCATTGGTCTGCTTGAAACCCCAGCGCTCCATGACGCCCAGCTTCGGCTTTCGCCACTGTAGGCCGTCGTCGGACTCGGCATAGCCGACACAGCCCCCTTCTGCCCTCTCTCCCGGCTTCGGCGGGCGGCCCAGCGAACTCGCCATGTGATACCACATGCGATAGCGGCCCTCGTCGTGAAGGACCGAAAGCCACAACGCGCCGCCCGTCGCAGGGTCGCCCTCCCACGGTGCGTTCTCGAAGGAAATCTCCTCGAAGGGCGTCTTCTCGACCTTGCCGTAGCTCCAACGGATGTTGTGTGGATAACTGGCGTGAAGCTGGCTGCCCCGATCGATGAAAAAGTCGTCAAAGAGAAGCTGCCGGCCCGAACCGACTCGAATGGGCACGGGCTCGTTGCGACCCGCAGCCGACACGGGTCGAAAGGCCGCGCCGGCACTCATTCCCAGGCCAAGGCCGGCCATTTGCTTGAGAAATGTCCGGCGGGAATCAGCGGATTCTTTTCCTGACATGGACACCTCGCGTGCGGGCTGTCGGATAGAGAACCGTAGGGGCGGAGTGCTAACTCCGCCCTCCGACGGCCATCGAACGTTGGGGGCCGACACCGCGGTCGGCCCCATCAAACGATGCCGGCCCGGCGGGTTATGCAATGATCTCGTGAATCGGCTTGCCGTAGTCGAGTTCGATGCGCTTCTGGCCGGGAACATCCAGCTTGCGGGGGTCGAGGCCGAGTTGGTGCAAGACCGTGGCGTGAAGGTCGGTGACGTAGTGACGGTTTTCGACGGCGTGGTAGCCGAGCTCGTCGGTAGCTCCATGGGTGATACCACCCTTGATGCCGCCGCCAGCCATCCAGCAGGTGAAAGAGAGAGGATGGTGGTCGCGCCCTTCCGTCTGGCCTTGCACACCCGGAGTTCGGCCGAACTCGGTACCCCAAACGACCAGGGTCTCATCGAGTAGGCCTCTCTGCTTGAGGTCCTTGAGCAAGCCGCCGATAGGGTGATCCACCTGGGAACACGTGCGGCCATGCAGTCTCTTCAAGTAAAAATGAGCGTCCCAGCCGATCGCGTCGATCGAATAACCGTGAATGATCTCCACGAAACGCACCCCGCGCTCCACGAGCCGGCGGGCGGTCAAGCAGATCTCGCCGAAGGGCTTAGTGACCTTGTTATCGAGCCCGTAGAGCCGTTGGGTCTGGCGGCTCTCTTCTGAGAACTTGAACAGCTCGGGTACGGAGGTCTGCATCTGGAAGGCCAGCTCGTAGGCTTTGATACGGGCCCGCATGGCTGGATCTTCAGGGTATTGCACGCCTTCAAGGTGATTAAAGCGCCTCAGTAGCTCGAACTCGGCTTCCTGCTCTTCCTTGTAGATGCCTTCGACGGGTTTGGAGAACGGGAGAGGGTTCGCGGGATCTACGTTGAGCGTGATTCCGTTGTGTTGCGGTCCCAGATAGTCGCCAGAAACCGCGGCTGGGCCGCCATCGTGCGGCAGGATTCGTCCGCCCAGGACGACGAACTGCGGCAGGTTGTCGTTCAACGAGCCGAGCCCGTAGTGGACCCAAGAGCCGATCGACGGGAACATGCCCTGGAAGAAGTGCCGTCCTGTGTGGAACTGTGTTTGGGCGGCGTGGTTGTTGTCGGTGGTCCACATGGAGCGGACAACGGCGATATCGTCGATCGATTCGCTCACGTGCGGCCACCAGTCGGTTACCTCGATTCCGCTCTGGCCTCGTTTGCCGTAGCCCACCTGCAGGGGCAAGAGTTTCTTGTAAAGACCGCGATTCCTGCCAAAGAAATTAATCGTATTCTTGTTGTACTGCGAGTCGAGGACGTGCTTGTAAGGCGTCTCATTGATGGTCATGCCCCCGTACTTGTTGAGCGCCGGCTTGGGATCGAACGTCTCCATCTGGCTGGCGCCGCCCTGCATGAAGAGCCAGATGACGCTCTTGGCCTTGGGGGCAAAGTGTGGCACGCCGTCGGGGGGCGTCCAGATTGCATCGCCGGCGTTGGGCTTCGCGATGCCGTCACGGTGCAGCATGGCGCCCAGGGCCATACCGGTGACCCCCATGCCGAGGTCGGAGAGGAAGGTTCTGCGATGGACGCTACCCCGGCCCCCGCCCGGCAACTGCGTTTCTTGTTTCATCAACTGTCCCGTAAGCGGCTCGTCGATCGGCTGCTACTCTCTAGCTTACCGAATTGTGACAAACTCGTTCCGATTGAATAAGACGTGCACCAGACTCTCGCGGGCTCGCAGAGGAGGATCGGTCGAAGGCGGCACTTCGCCCGCCGCGGCCGATTCGAATTTCGTGAGCTTTGCGGGGTCCTTCAACAGGCGCGTCTGTTCCCGCAGGTATTTCAAACTTTCAGCCTCTTCCGCCTTCGAGGGCTCCCGCCCGAGAACTCGTTCGAAGGCAGCCGCGACAAACTCGTTGGAGTCGCCTCCCACGTTGTCTGAGATCTTGCGCGCGAGCAAGTGCGAGTGGGTGAAGCTCATTTCGCTGTTCGACAAGGCCAGAGCCTGTTGGGGGACGATGCTTTCGTACCGCCGGTAGCAACCGTTCGGGTCGGCCTGATCAAACAGCTTCAGAAACAGCATGTTCTCGTTCGGCGTATGCGTGAAGTAGAGGCTGCGGCGGCGTGACCGCTGACCTGCGTAATGATCTAACTCGGGCCCACCGACGGTCGGATCCAACTCGCCCGCCACCGACAAGACACTGTCGCGCACCATCTCGGCTTCCATGCGCTGCTGATTCATACGCCAGAGATATCGATTCTCGGCATCGACAGCTAGGTTGGGATGGTTCGGTTCGCTGGGCCATGACCGCATGCGGTAAGCGCTACTCGTCACCATCAGACGATGGACGTGCTTCATGCTCCAGTTGTTTTCCATGAGCTCGACCGCGAGCCAGTCGAACAACTCCGGATGCGAGGGCGGTTCCGCTCTCACGCCGAAATCTTCCACCGATGCCACGAGCGGTTCGCCGAAATGGCGCATCCAAATGTGATTGATGGCGACACGTGCGGTGAGCGGGTTATCCTTGCGCGTCATCCAGCGGGCTAACGCGCTGCGGCGTCCGGTGCTTTTCTTCGGATGTAGCTCACCTACGGGCGAGTATTCTTTCTTCGCCGTGCCGAGGGCTTTCTGCGCCGCACTGAGCTGTGCCGTGGCGACGGTGACGCGCTTTTCCCGAGTGTTCATCAACGTCTCGTTGGTCGAGGGAGGCGCGCGCAAGGCTTCGGCAAGCCGTTGTTGAGCCTCGAGTAAATCCGCCTCGGCCTTGAGTAACTCAGCAGCGCGTTCCGTCTGCTGCGCGGCTTCGGCGAGATCTTTCGCGTTGGGGTCCGGCGGGTCGGCATGATGAGCCCGATCCGCGGCAATGCGGGCCTCCAATGCCGGCAGGTCCGCTTTGCGCCAAGCCAGCCTCTTCTCGGCCAGGGCCAGCGCTTCTCGCGTCTTGCGCAAGGCGTCTTGGGGATCTTCGGGTTGCAAACTGTCAATCCAGTTCGCGATGCGGTCGATTTCGGACTTCGCCAGCGGGGCCGCTTCGGCGGGCATGCGAGGCTCCGTCTCCCCACGCAGCCGCCGGATGACGGGGCTCTTGGCGCTGTTGCCCGGGATGATTCCGGGGCCGTCTTTGGTGCCTCCTTCGATGAGCGTATCGAAGCTGATCACGCGAAACTCGTTGCGCACGAAGTCAGGACCGTGGCAGACGATGCAGCGCTTGTAAAAGAGAGGTTTGACCTCGGCCTCAAAGGTCTTTCTCCCTCTTTGCAGGGCGTGCTCATCCTGCGGCGCCGCGGCACGCTGTTCGGCGACGGCCAGGTCTCGCTTGGCCTCAGCTAGCGCGGCTTCCGCCTTGGGGATTTCCTGTCTCGCTTGCTCAATCAAGTCCTGCTGAACGAACGGCTGGATCGACGGATAGTAGGCTTCGATCGGTAATTCGACTGGCTCGATCTCTTCGCCCAACTTACCCAGGATCTCCGGGACAGCGGGGGTCAGCGGGTTATCTTTGTCGGGGTCCTTATCATTGCCCTGGATGAAACGATAGGTGTCGGCATAGATGGCCGGGCCGTGCCGGGTCGCGTCGCGAGGCTCAGCGTCAAAGACGCGCGGCATGCCGCCTTCCTCGACGTTCGGCTGCCCGGGCACAGGGTCCGTTCGAACGTCGTGCGGCTCAAAGAACGCCCGGAAGCGGTAGTACTCTTCTTGGGCGATCGGGTCGAACTTGTGGTCGTGGCAGAGGGCGCATTTCAGAGTTGTGGCCAGGAACCCAGCGGCCGTGTGCTCGACGGTCTCCCGAAGCCAGGAATTGCGGTTCGAACGGAACCAGCTTCGGACGAGGTAGCCGGTGGCTCGCACGGTTTTCGGGTCAGTCGGCGCAAGCTCGTCACCAGCCAGCATCTCCATGACCATGCGGTCGTAGCCCTTGTCTTCGTTGAGCGACTCGATGATCCAATCGCGCCAATGCCACAAGTGCCTCTGGCTGCTCTGGACCAGGCCGAAGCCCCGCAGACCGTACCAATCGCTGTAGCGCCAGACGTCCATCCAATGCCGGCCCCAGCGTTCGCCATAGTGGGGGCTGTCGAGTAACCGATCAACGGTTTTCTCGTAAGCGTCGGTGGAGCGGTCGTGCAAGAAGGTTTGTATCTCATCCTGTGTCGGTGGAAGACCCGTCAGATCCAAATAGAGGCGCCGCAGCAGGAGGCGCTTGTTGGCTTCCGGCATGGGTTTGAGATTGCGCTTCTCATGCCCGGCCGCGAGAAAAGCATCGATCGGGTTGCGGACCCAGGCGCGGTTGTCGACCGCGGGGACAGGCGGCCGGATCGGCGGCTGGTAAGCCCAGTGATCGCTACCGTGCAGGAACGCCTTCTGCTCGCCGGCGTTAACGAGCCGGAGTTCGGCGGAATAGGGTGCCTCGGCGTCCACCCAAGCGACGATGTTGGCGATCTCTTCCTCGGAAAGCTGCTCGCCCTGATACGGCATGCCCGGCTCATGCTGGTGCCGAATCTTCTTGACCAGCAGGCTGGCCGCGGCGTTACCGGGGATGACGATATCGCCGTGCTCATCGCTGCCCCGCAGCAGCTTCTCGCGCGAGGAGAGGTCGAGCCCGGCTTGCCTGAACTTGCCGCCGTGACAATTCAGGCATTTGGTCTCCAGCGTGGGTTGAACCTTGGCGAAGACGTCGCCGGCCGCGGGATGGTCGGCGAGAGAGGCCTCCCCGCCAGCCTCGCCGTAGGGCGCCCCGAGATCGATCCACAGCGCAACGGCGGCAGCCGTCTCAGCGGGGAGCTTTTCCCCTTCGAACGGCATCGCCGGTTTCTCGGCGTGGGTGATGAGTTTTTGGAGGAGACTGCCCTTGCTGTCACCAGCAACGACAGCGGGGCCGCGGCTGCCGCCGGCTAGCAGTCCTTCGCGAGTCGAAAGATCGAGTTCGCCCTGTTTGGCGGAACTCGTGTGGCAGGCTAGGCAGTGCCGCGCGAAGAGAGGCTGAACCTGCTCAGTGAAGAGTCTGGCTCCTACCTCGGCGGTGGACGGCGTGTGGGTAGGCGAGCTGTTCTTAGGTTGCTGCGCCGACACCGAGCTTGTGACGAGCAGAGCCAGCACACAGCCCGTCACGACGTGGATGTTCCGATGGCGGTAGTCGGAAGGGCGGCCCAATCACAACTCCTTTGTGCCCTGCGCGTTAACTTCCCTTGCTACAACGATAGGGCGCGGCGCGGCGGCTGTCAACACTTCGGTCGAAGAAAACGCGAAACCGTGCATCTTTCTAGGATCACGGCTCTGTTTCGATGACTTTGTGGTAACGGTTCGGCGCAAGGCGCGCGACGCGCTGGATCGTGCCGCTGGGCCATCGGATTTCTAGTTCTGCGTCGGCCGTGTCTTCGCCGAGGCCAAAGATCACTCGCCGATCATGCGACGCCTGAAAGCTGCCCCCTCCGGTGATCCAGCGTACTCTTTTGCCGGCGGCGGTGTGCAGAGTGAGCTTGGCCCCGATCGCATCGCGGTTACTCCGTTTGCCCCTCAGCTTCACGCCCACCCAGGGTTTCTGGTGGGCGGCGTCGTTGCGCAGCAAGACAGGCCGGGAGTTCAACGACACGAACGCCGCATCGGTCGCGCCATCGTTGTTAAAATCACCGGTCGCTAGACCACGTCCCACATAGCCGGTTTCAAAAGAGGGTCCCGCCAAGTGGCTCACATTGTCGAAAAACGCCTTGCCATTGTTTGAAAGCAACAGCGGAGGTTCTTTGTACTTAACGATCGTGCTGGAGATCTCGATCTGCTCGTGTAGATGACCGTTCGTGATCAGCAAGTCGAGCGTTCCGCTGTTGTCAAAGTCGATGAGACGGACCCCCCAACCAACGTAAGGCTTCGTGTGGCGGGCAAGACGAGATTGCACCGTCACTTCACGGTAGGGGAAGCGTCCTGGATTGAGGTACATGGCGTGATATTCATGATCAAAATTAGTGACCACGAAGTCCGGACGCCCGTCACCATCCAAGTCGCCGACGTCGACCCCCATCCCCGCTCTGGCTACGCCGTCAGAATTGTAGGCGACTTCCGCTTCGAGCCCCCTGTCTGCGAAGGCGCCGTCCTGCTGGTTGATGAGCAAAAGGTTAGGGGACGCATCGCGAGCGACGAAGAGGTCATCCCAACCATCGTCATTAGCATCGATGGCGACGACTCCGAGCGCGCGGCCGACGTGCTGTGAGATGCCGGACGCTCTGCTGACGTCACTAAACGTTCCGTCGCCGCTGTTGTGATAAAGGCGGGAAGAGCGTCCTTCGTACTCGGTCTGGGCGCAGTAAGTGCGTTGGCCGCCGAACTCGCACTCCTTCTTGTCGTCGTAGGAGAAGCGCACGTAGTTACAGACGAAGAGGTCCAGCCAGCCGTCGCGGTCGTAGTCGAACCACGCAGCACTGGCGCCCCACTCGCCGGCATTGTCAACCCCCGCCCTGGAAGTGATGTCCTCGAAGGTGGAGTCGCCGTTGTTGTGGAACAGAGCGCCGGACGGATAGCCAGTCAGGTAGATGTCGGAGAACCCGTCGTTATCGAAATCAGCCGCGGCGATCCCCATCCCGTAGAAAGAGGTTTGGGCGACGCCGGCTTTGGCGGCCACATCCTCGAACCGTCCGTCACCGAGGTTTCTGTAGAGCGCATGCCGGACCGGCTTCTCGCTCTTGCCATTGGGGGTCTCCCCGCCATTGACGAAGAAAATATCGAGCAGGCCGTCGTTGTTGAAATCAAGGAATGCTACCCCCCCGGTCGTGGTCTCCAAGAGGTAGCGCTCCGGGGACTCGCCGTTGAACTGCTGCCAGGTGATACCTGCCTGGGCCGTGACATCGCTGAAGATCTCGGTTGGAGCGAGCGCGGGCAGGGGGAGGAGCAAAGGGAGGAGTACTGCTGCGAACAGCGGCCTCATGGCCGAGGCCTTCCGGTCGGGGAAACGGTTCTCTCCTGCTTCTTGATGGCGTGATAGCGCTCCAGTTCGCTGTCAGCGTCCTGCGGACGTCCCATACGGCGATAGGTGCGGAAGAGAGCGTAGTGGATCCGACTGTCTGATGAAGGTCCTTGGGCTGCCGCAGTCAGGTGCGTGAATGCTTCCTGCAGCTCTCCTTCGGCAAGAGCCATGTTGCCCAACCGATAGTGCGACTCGGGAAGGGAATTATCGAGCTTGAGCGCGGATTCGAACATGGCGACGGCGCGCGAACGTGGCGCTTCTCCGGCGTCCGCAAGTTGCGCCAACAGAACGCCAAAAGCTTCGTAGTGCGGCCCGTGCCAGGAGAAACGCCGGATACCCGCTTCGAGAGTGCGGGTAGCCTCTCCGGTCATGCCGGCTTTGGTCTGCGCGATGCCAAGCCCGACGTTGGCGTCGGCGGAGCCCGGGTCGAGCTCGAGCGCCCGTTCATAGAACTCGACCGCTTCTACGTTCCGCTCCAACTGCCAGGCAAAGAAACCGGCCATCTGCTGTGAAAGGGCGGAGTTTGGAAAACGCCCGGCGGCGCGAGTCGCAATCACATTACCGGCACGGAAACGCTGAGCACGTCCCAAGAGCGCGCCCAATTCGAGGTAGTACGGCTCGTGCTCCGGCTGCTTCTCAATCGCTCGCTCGAAAGACCGAATCGCCTCGTCAATCCGCCCTTGCGCGGCCTGCCCGTTGGCCAGGAGGGCGTACACAGGAGCCGTCGCCTTGCCACTCGAAACCAACTGTTCGAGCAGTGACAGTGCTTGCTGCGCTTGCTCGGTTTCGTAGTAACAGCTCGCCAAGTCCAACGCTGTTTCGGGCTGGCTCTTCACCAAATCCAAAACAGCCTCAAAGTGCTTGACGGCTGCGGTGCACGACCCTAGACCCGTCTCCACCATCCCTAGCAACAGCCTGGCGGACTGTTGACCGGGCTCACTTCGCAGAGCCGCTTCCAAGTTCTGCTTGGCGTTGCTGAGGTCGCCCAACTCCCACTGCCGTGTCGCAAGCTGCACCCGAAAGATGGCGTTTCCCGGATCGAGCTGTGACGCTTTCTGGAAATAGTCTCTTGACTCCTCCCGCCTGCCTTGCCGCAGCAGAATGCCGGCCAGGCCCGATTGGTAGAGCGGGTTCGCCGGCGCCACTTTGATGGCGGCGCGCATCTCTTGCTCGGCCTTCTTCAGGTCGCCGGCACGGGCAAGTTCGAAACTGCGGTAGGCGTGTTGGCGGGCCGCTGGATCCTCCGCGCCCGGAGCCGGCATCGCCCAGAACGCCAAGGCGAAAAACGCGGCCAAGCTAAACCGAATACGGAGCCGCACAGGGAACGTGAAAAGCAGTCCGCGACGGATCAGGGCTTCCAGAACGTGCCCCCGAGAAAGAACTTGCCGAACAAATTGAAATAGTACACCGTGAGAACACGTCCGTCCGGCGTCTGGATGGATTCCGGGTAACCGATGTCAAAGTTGACAAAGTCCTTGCGGATCTGTACCTCCTGGTCGACACGCCAGGTTTCTCCCTGGTCGTCGCTGAAGCTGGCGCGAATGCCGGCGGGATCGGCGTGACGGCCGGAGCGAATGCCGTAGGTGCACAAGATACGGCCGTCGGCAAGCTCGATCAGGTCCGCCGGATGTCCGATCATGGGCGACTTCTCGACGGGCTTCCACGTCTTGCCATCATCGTCGGAATAGGTGGTCCAGATGGCGTTGTCCGGACCCGTATTGCGAATCGCGGTGATCAGACGGCCGCTGCGGGTTCGCAGCAGAGCCGGTTCCTGAAAATGGCCCAGCTTCCCACCGGGGTCGTCCGCCATCGTAGAAAAGTGGTTCCTCACACAAATGTATGCACGGCTTGGGGGCTGTGGGTGAAGGCAGGTAGTGGCAGAGGTTGCGAGTTCGGCCTCGGTTCCGCCGCAATTTGACTGGGTGAAGTCATCGGATCGACCGCCGCCTGCGCGGGCCCCACTCTTGGACGGGGGGCCTGCTCGGTGGCAGCCCGTTCCCGGTAAGATCCTCAGGCGCAGGCCCTTACGCGTCTCTTCCGTCGCGGCGCCCTTGGCTCCGGCGGCCCGACCGCCATCATGGTCCGCCCCCACACCCAGACGCTCGGCGGAGGTCCCGACTGAGGAAACCTGTAGATTCCGTCGCCAAGCCAACAGGCGCGGTCCACCTTACTCCTTCTGGGCGTGAAATCCCTCCTCGATACGAGCCTCGTCATCAAAGCCTATAACTGACTGTTGATAAAGGAGTTGGGACGCGCTCAGCCCCGGTCAAGTTGCATACATTTCTGAGAGGAACC